>CAZKYS010000025.1:0-24345 GCA_964557085.1 uncultured Caulobacteraceae bacterium | reverse complement strand
ATTAAAAATCTTGGGAAGTTAAATTTCGGGAACAATTATTCTCAAAAAAATTGGGATAAAACGTATAGTGACTTTAGAAATTGGTTAAATAGCAATACACCAAATACAAATGAAATTAATCAAAAGGTTACAAACCTACTAGAGGCGAAAACATCATTTGAAAATTCAAAATCTCTTTATCCCTTGTATATAGGCATGGTTGATACATGGAAAAAATATGGAAATTGGAATTATGATTTTGATACAAAAATTGAAAACATGACTGATTACCCTGAAGTTAGCAAAGAGAAAGCTAAAATAGATAAATGCATCAATGATATTCAAATAGTGAACCAAGCTGCCTCAACAAGAAGTAAATTCTTGAAAAGCAGTTCCGAACAGAAAACTAGGGCGTTCCATAGGAAGTTTTTTGATTTATACAACCAAAGTTCTCACTCAATAAACGAAGAAGATGCAAACACGTTATTGTCAGATTTAAAGGAAAATTTAGATACATCTTTTGATTTGAATAATTCAATGCTTCAATTAACACTATTTTCGGCATCAGATTTTGTTAACGCTTACAGTCAAGATGCAGAGAAATTGAACGGCGATATTTTATCTTTGGTAAAATCCAATACGGTAAATCTAAAACCACAAAACTGTGAAGACTATGGAAAACTGGCGCAATCATTAAAATAATAATGCGCTATGAATTTTATAAATTACTAAATTAGCAGCAATATCAACAATATTTCACCGCGATGATGCCGCAAAAGTTGCAGAATTTTGCGATAAGCTGAAGAGCTAAAATTTGTTATGGCAAATTTTCAAAGGAAAAGTGGCAGTTGTCTCTGTTGCCGGGTAACTGCCAACCCCCGCCCGAGGCCGTAGCGTCAGGACTTAAGCGGATTTAACCGTAACTGCTTACGCAGCCAAAGCATAATCCTGAGCAAAGTTATCATTTGCATCTATAAAATCGGGCTTTTAACGTAACCCATGCGAGCGAAAGCATACATCTTTACACATCTGTCGATCCTATATCGGCCCCATAATTAAGCATATTGTCAAATATTTTTGAAAACCACGCTTTTCAAAAATATTTGCCCGCTTATCCCAACTTGCTGAGTGAGCGCCAAAGGCGCGAAGGTGGCAAGTTGAAATCTATGGTGGAGCCGCGGGGAATCGCACCCCGGTCCAGCCTGTTTATTCCATGCGCGTTTATCGCCATAGCTTGGTGCGACCAAGCAAATTCAATATAGGGATTATCAATTCAAATTAAAAGCTATGATTGCACAAAATTGCCAATGCTGTTAATTTTGTTTAATTGTGAGGTGACATGAAGAAATATCTTTTTACTATATTAGCAATTTTCCTAGCGCCAACAATTGCAATCTCGCAAAATTTGAACTGGCAAACTTATGGTAATTCACGGTTTGAATATGAAATTGATTTCCCATCAAAACTATTAAACCCGCAAAGAGAAGCCGATAATGGCGATGGTCGTCTTTTTTATAGTAAGAATAAAGACGTTAAAATGACCGTTTTTGCTTCATATAATGCACTAGAAGAGAAAATGGATAATCACGCAAATGATGCAAAAAAGCATTGCAATAATAAGCAATCATATTTCACCCAAAATTCTGATATGTTTGTAATTTCGTGCAAGATTAATAGTAAAATTTTCTATCAAAAAACCTATTTTAAAAATGATACATTCTATAATTTATATATTGAATATCCTTCAAACCAACAAAAAGTTTGGGACAAAATAGTCGCCAAAATTTCGGCATCATTCAAAACTTTGTAATTTGTCACACAACCGTCACAATAATTCGATATTTCCAGAATTATGGAATTATCGCACGCACTTTTGGCATTGAATGCCCTTTCACAAGAAACACGGCTTTTGGTTTTTAAGAAGCTGGTGGAATTTGGAATATCGGGCGCAAATGCAGGGGATTTGGCGCGTGAATTAAATATTCCTGCCAATACTTTATCATTTCATTTGGCACACCTTGAACGCGCAGGGCTTGTAAATTCAACCCGCACTGGGCGTAATATAAATTATTGTTTTAACCGCGCGCAAATGAATGAATTAATCGGCTTTTTGAATGAAAATTGCTGTGTTCGTGATGAAAATGTTGATTGTATTTCACAAACCAAAATTTGCTGAGGGGAAAATGAAAAAATATAATATATTATTTTTATGCACTGGTAATTCATGCCGATCAATATTGGGTGAGGCCATCGTAAACCATTATTTTGGCGATAAATTCAATGGATATTCGGCGGGTTCAAACCCAACGGGACAGGTTAATCCAAATTCACTTGAATTATTAGAAAGTCTAAAAATTCCAACCGATTTTGCACGCTCAAAAAACTGGGATGAATTTGCAAAAGATGGCGCACCAAGTTTAGATTTCGTTTTCACAGTTTGCGATAATGCCGCCAATGAAGTCTGCCCAATTTGGCCCGGCCAACCCATGAGCGCGCATTGGGGATTGCCAGATCCAGCGGATGTAAAAGGCACAAAAGCAGAAATTGCCGCCGCATTCACTGAGACTTTTAGAATGTTGAAAAACCGCATTACGGCTTTCGCAAATCTTCCAATCGCAAGCCTTGATAAGCTTTCATTACAATCAAAAATCGATAAAATCGGCAAAGAATAGAGGCATAAATTGCAAAATCAAGAAATTGGCTTTTTCGAAAAGAACCTTTCCATCTGGGTTGGTCTTGCAATTATTTTGGGTGTGGTTGTTGGTAAATTTGCGCCTGCAATTTCCGCCACAATCGCCCATATTGAATTTGCGCATGTGAATTTAGTGGTGGCAATTCTTATTTGGGCGATGGTTTTCCCAATGATGGTGAATATTGATTATTCCAATATGGGAAGTGCAATCAAAAGCCCGCGCGCTTTTGGCATTTCATTCATTGTGACATGGATAATTATGCCATTTTCAATGGCGGGTTTGGGTGTCTTATTTCTAAAAAATATTTTCGCACCCTTTATTCCCACAAATGATGCCAATCAATATGTTGCAGGTTTGATATTGTTGGGCGCAGCGCCATGCACCGCAATGGTTTTTGTTTGGTCACGTCTTGTAAAAGGCAATGCCAATTATACATTGGCGCAGGTTTCATTGAATGACGTAATTTTGATTTTCGCCTATGCGCCATTGGTTTCGTTTTTGCTTGGCGTTACCGATATTAAAGTGCCATGGGATACTTTATTATTATCGGTTGCATTATTTGTTATTGTGCCAATGGTTGCGGGTTTTTTGGCGCGTAAGGCATTATTGGCACGCGGCGAAAGTGCATTGAATGGCTTTCTTGACCATTTAAAGCCATATTCAATTATTGGCCTTTTGGGGACAGTGGTATTATTATTCAGCTTCCAAGCCGAAACCTTAATTTCCAAACCATTGGTAATTGCCATGATTGGCGTTCCAATCATTATCCAAAGCGCATTAATGTTTGCCCTTTCCTATTTTGGAATGTGCAAAGCCTGTGTGCCGCATGATGTCGCCGCCCCTGCGAGTATGATTAGCGCATCAAACTTTTTCGAACTTGCGGTTGCCGTTGCAATTTCACTTTTTGGCCTCGATAGCGGCGCGGCATTGGCAACAGTGGTTGGCGTTTTGGTCGAAGTGCCGGCGATGTTGTGGCTTGTTAGCATTGCAAACAAAACAACTGGCTTGTTTAAGTCGTAAGGCTATTGATATAGTGGGGCATGACAAGTGATTCCCACCCCGACCTAACCTATCAAAACCTCCTTCGTGACATACTTTCCAATGGGCAAAAGCGTGAGGATCGCACTGGCACGGGCACGATTGGGGTGTTTGGGCGGCAGATGCGATTTAATCTTGAGGATGGTTTTCCGCTTTTAACCACCAAAAAATTGTTTACCAAGGCGATTTTTGTTGAGCTTTTGTGGTTTTTGCGTGGTCTTACCAATGTTAAATGGCTGCAAGAACGTGGCTGTACGATTTGGGATGAATGGGCGGATGTTAATGGCGAGCTTGGCCCTGTTTACGGCAAGCAATGGCGTTCATGGGCAACGCCAAATGGCGAAATTATCGACCAAATTGCAAAATTAATTGATGGCATAAAAAATAACCCATATTCACGCCGCCATATTGTTTCGGCATGGAACCCCGCCGATGTTGATAATATGGCATTACCGCCATGCCATTGCTTATTCCAATTTTACGTTTCGCCCGATGGCAAATTATCGTGCCAGCTTTATCAGCGTTCGGCAGATGTGTTTTTGGGCGTGCCATTTAATATCGCATCTTATGCCCTTTTAACCCACATGATTGCGCAAATTTGCAATTTAAAAGTGGGCGAATTTGTGCATACTTTGGGCGATGCCCATATTTATTCAAACCATTTGGAACAAGTAAATCAACAGCTTCAAAATGCCCCATTTGATTTGCCAAAATTATGGCTTAATCCTGATATTCGTGAAATTGATGCTTTCGAGCTTGAAGATATAAGGATAGAAAATTATCAGTCCCACGCGACGATAAAAGCACCCATCGCCGTTTAAACAATAATGGGGAATAAAATGAAAAATAGACGTGATTTTCTTCTTGCCGCGACCGCGGGAACATTATTGGCAACACCTGCGATGGCGCAATTTGGCGATTTGGCAAAAATCGGAAACGCACTTGGCACGGTTAATAAATTAACTGGCAATAAAATCGGCCTTGATAAATTAACGGGCAATAATGACCCCATTACCACAAGCCTTAAAGACGCCATTTATGGCGATGCCAGCAAGGATGGATTTGTTCCAAAACTCCCGCTTCAAAAGCTAACATCACTTGCGCGGGGTGCAAATGGTAGTTTTATCCTACAGGCGGGCTATTTTGAATTTCATGCCCAATCATATTGCTTCCATGCCGGCACACATGGCCCAGGCGGCGGCGAAGGTTATTTATATGCCCCAACCCTTGGAAGTGCGGCGCAAATTATAACGCAAATTCGCCAAAATTCTTATTCACACCCCGAAATTGATCAACACACAATCCAGTCATTAATCTGGGCAATTTTGGCGCGTGCAAAATTTGAAACTTTGAATGATGAATTAAAGCTTGCGGCGATGCGTTTGATGACCAAACAACAATTGGCAACATTAAATCGCGGCGCACTTGATTACATTCCACCCGAAGTCCTTAATCAAGTTATAGGCAGCGCACCGCCCGCATTACGCCAAGCATTAAATGCACAGGCCACAATGCGAAACATGTTCAATGGCGGCTCTTATTCATTTGGCGAACTTGAAAGAATTGCGGTAATAAACGGGCGCGCACCATGGGGCGAAGGCTCTATCCAAGTTCCATCTGGGCGCTGGAGCAAGCACCCTGATGGTTATTGGATAAAATATGTTCCAAGTGGTTATAGCCATACTAAGATAAATATTTGGGTTGAAACTGGCGCAATTTGTATTGGCAAACCACTTGATTTATGCACTCACATTGCTGTTCCAAGCAATACATCATGCCAAAGGCTTGGACAATCAAATAGGGAATATGGAAACTAACCCTTCCCCTCTCCTTGAAGAAGGGGAGGTGGATTGATTGCGAAGCAATCAAGACGGTGGGGTAGCGGCGTTACGATTATCAACAATTGCTTGCGCATATTGCCTATTGCCTAATATTTTCAGCCATTTCAGATGGATTTTTTAATATTGCACTCGCAGGAATACGCAGGATGTTAAACCCTTTTGAAATCAGAAACTCATCGCGCGCTTTATCTTTGGAAATTTGTTCGGCACTTGAATGATATTGGCCATCAATTTCTATATCTAGTTTTGCTTTCGCACAATAAAAGTCAAATATATATTTATCAAATGGATATTGGCGGCAAAACACTAATCCAAAATTACGACTTTCTTTAATTGAATTCCATAATAAACGCTCTGGTAATGTTGCCTCTTTGCGTAATTTGCGCGCAATTTTATATAGAATATTTGGCTTTTGCTTAGGCTCTGTCATTAGTTAATGGTAATCAGTAAAACTGATTTCGCAACCCCCCAGTCTCACTTCGTTCGACAGCCCCCTTCTAAAGGGGGGCGGCTTTTGTAGTTGTATAAACAAACAATAATCCGCGCCCAATAAACACCAATCATAATCAGGCCAAAGGAAAGATTATGATTGAAACTAAAAAACTCCACAAATCTTATAAAGATTTTGACACTACTGATTGGCGCTGGCCACATTTTTCGCCAAAGGAATTGGCGTGTAAGTGCAATAAATATTGTGATGGGGAATATTTTCACGACCCTGCTTTTTTGGATGCATTGGAAAAAGTGCGTTTAGGTGTTGGCGCATTACAAATTAATTCGGCGCGCCGATGCCAAAAACATAATTTTGAAGTGGGCGGTGCACCATTATCAATGCACAAAATCGAAATTGCCGTCGATGTCAAAATTGCGCCACATAGACTTATAGAATTATATGAAACGGCAACCAAGGCAGGATTTAAAGGCTTTGGCTTTGGTTTAAATTTTCTTCATCTTGATTTGGGAAAAAGACGAAGATGGGATTATCCCGGTGGCTTAATACTATGGAAAAAGGCATTGGGTTTTAACCCTATTCAAAATTAAAAATCACGATAATGTGATATAAAAAGGTATATAAATGTTATTATTCGCCCTATTATTAAACACGCCAATAGATTCCAAAATTGAGCCAGCAAAAGCCCCAGTTCAAATTAAATTTATGCCATTAAAGGGCGAGGGCGGCATTTATACAAATTGCATTATGAAGCGCGATTTTTGCCTTCAGATTAAAACCCAAGAAAATGATAATATTCCGAATCTATTGATTAAAAATGGCAAAAATTATGACCCAATCGATGGCCTGTCACTTACGCCAATTGATGATTATACCAAATTCTTTTTTGACGATAAAATTATTGATTTGGGCAATTCAAAATTCTTAATCAGCATTATTGAGCATAATTCAACAATGTATTCAGGCGGCGGCGCAAGTGTTGATACGCTTCATATTTTTGAACTTTCCAAAAATGGCGCGAATTGGAAATTAGGTGCTGAATTATTGAACATTCCCTATCGCGGATCAAAAATGATACGCGCCTGCTTTTCAGAACAAGATATGAAAAATCGCCACGGCGCGTGCCATGATGAATATGATTATGGTGCCGCCATTACAATTGCCAAAGGTTCAAATAATGGCTTTCCAAACCTAACCTATAATGCAGTTTCAACCGATTATCCCGCAGGTGTAAGCCTTGATAAAGATAATACGGGCAAAATTAAAAAGTCCGACCTTTATCGTCAAAAAAATATGGGCTGTACATTCACGCGAATGATAACATTTGATAAGATTTCAAAGCAATATAAACTTAATAAACCAATTCCAAATTGCGATGATTATCTAGCCCTATAGGTTTAAAATGGAAAAGCGCGGTCAAAAAATACAAACCAATATGCAATTTGCACGAAGAATAGGTTCCTGGTTTTTACTAACACTTTTTTTATTTGCTATTTCGCTTGGGTTTGGAATTTGGGGCTATGTTCATTTTGAACATTTACCCATCATTGATGCCACATTAAATGCATCAATGATTTTGGGCGGCATGGGCCCTGTTGATGCAATGAAAACCGATGGCGGTAAATTATTTGCATCATTCTATGCATTATATTCGGGGTTGTTTTTGGTAATTGTTGGCGGCCTTTTACTGGTGCCAATTTTCCACCGCGTTTTGCACGTTTTCCATCAAGAGGATTAGATTATTTTCCCAATTCCTTCAAAACTTCCAACGCCATAATTGTATGGCCTTCGGCGCTTGGGTGGAACATTCCAAAGGTTGCGAAAATAGACCTATCTTGGTCAAAAATTGTATCAATAACTGGAAAGCCTTTATTAGAGCCAATTTGCGTTAAAGCGGTATCATTGGCACTTCTAAAAAGGCGGGTTCGCATTGCATAAGGTTGCCAATCTTTTGGATTAAACGGCGTCCATTGCCCATTATAGTCAAGTGCAGGGAATGCAAATTCAACCTTCTCATCTTTTGAGCCTGCACACCAACCACGCGCATCAAACTTATTACCAAAACCAATAATATTCCAATTTTTATTGCTATTTTGGGCAATCGCAAGGTTTAGCGGGTCATAAAGGTTTTCACGAACATCGCGCCCCTCGCCCTCGGTGATTTCGGTGCGCCAGCGTTTTGATGATTTAGTTTTTTCATCTAAATAAAGGCTGTTGAATGCTGCGAATAATTTATTATCATTCGGGCCGTCACAATAATTTTTACCCGTTTCATTCATAAATGACATTGGATATTGGGTTTGAATTACTTTTGTATGTTCACCAACAATCCCTGCCTTAAGCTGTGTATCCAAAACGGAATAAATTGTTGGAAGTAAAAATCTTACCTTACGTTCGGCAATATAGGTTGGTTCGATACCAAAATTCTCTTTGGCAAAATCAACCAATGAATCTTTATTATTTGGCACAAGTGCATTGACAATTGCAGCAACAAAACCCGCATCATTGCCGCCAACACTAAGCAAAATATTATCAACTTTGCGTGGGATAAAATCATTTTTGCATTTAACAACACTTTGCCCAATCCCATCCTTTATCGCAGATTTGATTGTTTCCTCTCGCGAAAAGCGTGTTGAATAAGCTGAGAAATCTATGTTTGAAGGGACAGTTTCAATTTGATTTTGGCAAAGGGTTTCGATTGCTGCTTCTAATTGCGGTTTAACTTTAAATTTCACACCTTTTGGCAAATTTGGTGCACCAAGTTCTAATTGACCAACGGGATATGATTGCGGCGTTAAAATCCCGCCAAACACCATTGCCCCTGAACATGCATAAGTTGCAAAACTTACAGATTGATGTGGGTTCTTTGCCGCATAAAGCAAAGAACCAATTACATGCTGTGAAAAGAGAGAGCGATGACAAATCCCATCCCACCAATTCGCAGGAATTATGGTTTGCGTAATTGAATTTTTCGCCCACCATCTTTCATAAGGGTCAATGCCATTTTCAAAATACTTTTTTGCGGCATTTTGAAATGCAGTATCATCATCTTTGCCAAAGCTTTGTGGCCTATCGGGGTTACCTTCGCCTGAAGCATAAGAATCGCCAAGGGCAATTATAAGCCTATCATTAAATTCAATATTGGTTTTGGTTTCAAAAATCTGCTTGTTGGCGCGAAATTGACGAAGCAAAATTTGGGTTTTTTGCGCGCCATCATGGGCTTCATTGGCTTTGATTGGTAAAAGCACCGCCTGTTCACAAGTGGTTTGCAATGGCGTAATTTCACTTTCACCAATTATTTGCCAAAGGCAATTATCGCCTGTTTGAATATATTGTGATGCCAAACGTGCGCGAACATTATATCCTTGCGGATAAAGATAATCATCACGATATTTGCGACTTGCCTTTACTTTCCCATCGGCTTCAAAGCCAGTCGCCATCCATGCGGTTTGCTCAAATTGATTATTTTGCAAAAGATAATCGCGGATTTTAGGATAGATAGTTTCTTCGCCGGCATTTTTTTGTAAATCAGCATTTAAACTATCAAGAAGAATATCAGCCGCACTTTTATTATCATCGGCTTTGATTTGTTTAATATCTTCATCACCATTAAAAAGACGAAACCTATCTGCAACTTTCCATTCAATTGCATCTTGCGCGCAAGAAAGGCTTGGCGCAAATATAAAACATAATGATAATAAAATTCGTTTTTTTAAGGGCATGAAAATTGTATTTGTAAAACTATATTTGCAATCTATTTTTCTTTTTAAAAAATCACAATCCAAATAAGCATCAAGGGGCGCATTATGACCAAAATTTTAGTTATAGATGAAGGCACATCATCAACCCGATCCGCTATTTATAATGAAAATCTTGAACGCGGTGAATTTTGCCAAGTTGAAATCCCGCTTTTAAGCCCAAGCCCTGATATTGTTGAACAAGATGCCAATCTAATTTTCACCCAAAGCCTTGCAATGGCAAAGGCGGCGATGAATGGCGAAAAAATCGATGCAATCGGCATAACAAATCAACGCGAAACCACAATTTTATGGGATAAAAATACTGGCGAACCAATTCATAATGCCCTTGTCTGGCAAGACAGGCGGGGTGCTGATTTTTGCGAATTTTTAAAACAAAATGGCAAGGAAAATTTATTAACCCAAAAAACCGGCCTTTTGGCGGATCCGTATTTCAGTGGCTTTAAAATAAGATGGCTTTTGCAAAATATTGATGGTTTGGATGCGCGCGCGCAAAATGGTGAAATCCTATTTGGAAATGTTGATTGTTGGCTAATTTGGAAATTAACGGGCGGCAAATCACACATTACAGATTTTTCAAATGCATCACGCACCGCAATTTTCAACATACATAAAGGCGATTGGGATGATGAATTATTGGCACTTTTTGAAATTCCGCGCCAAATTTTACCAAAAGTTCAGGCATCAAATTCAGATTTTGGATTTTGCGAAACCTTGGGCGCAAAAATCACTGGTGTATTGGGCGATCAACAGGCCGCATTAATGGGTCAAAACTGCACCCAATCAGGTGAGGCGAAAATAACCTTTGGCACAGGTGCATTCCTTATGGTGCAAACCGAAACCAATGCCAAAATCTCAAGCAATAAAATGCTTACGACAATAGCATCGAAAATAGATGACAAAATCAATTATGCCATCGAGGGGGCGGTTTTGAACGCGGGAACAGCGATAAAATGGCTGCGCGATGAATTGGAAATCATCGATAATTCATCCGATAGCGAGGCGATTGCAAAACTTCTTGATAATAATAATGGCGCCTATTTTGTTCCTGCTTTCACAGGTCTTGGCGCGCCATATTGGGATGCAAATGCACGTGGCACAATTTGTGGCATTGGACGCGGAACCAATAAAGCGCACATCATTCGCGCCGCACTTGAAGCGTCGGCATTTCAAACCTATGACCTTTTGGAGGCCATAAAAAAAGATGGTATTGATTTAAAAGTCCTGCGGATTGATGGCGGTATGAGCGCCAATAATTTCTTTTGCCAATTCCTTGCCGATATTTGTAATATAAAGGTTGAGCGCCCAAAAGATCTTGAAATGACAGCAATGGGTGCGGCGCATACCGCAATTATGGGATTAGGAATTGAAATATCTGTGTCAAAATTAGCAAAGACAATATTCAATCCCTCAATGGATGATGAAAGTCGGAAAATAAATATTGATGGCTGGCATCGGGCAATAAGGGCCGTTCTTGCATATTGAGGTGATAAATGGGCAATAAATTTAACGCATTTCTTTTTTTATCAACGCTTTTCATTGCAAATTATTCCCACGCCCAAACAAACGAAACCTATACGCATATTGCAGACAAGAACAATTCATATAATGATGCAACATTCATTGATTTGGGTGAATTTAATGCAAACCCCAATGCCAATTTCATCGTTAGATGTTCGGATGGATGCACCGAAAAATATGGAATAAAATATATTCAGTCAAAAGAAAAATGGCAAATATCACGCCTTGATGCAAATCCTATTCAAACTGGAAAGAAATTTGAAATCGTCAAAAAAAATGTTTCAAAGCAATTTGTGAAAGATGGCTATTTGCAATTTACAATTCCATTATCAGATATGGTCAATCTTTGCCAAAGCTCGGTTGGAATTTCTTTTACGCCAGATTTAACCAATAATGAGGAGATTGCAAAAGACCTTAAATATGGCCTTGTAATTTTTGAACGCATTTATGATTTGCCAACTCAAAGCTTTGAAATGAAATTAGGAAGTGACAGAAAATTAAAAGAAAATTCCGCTTTTAATTTGTTAATTGGAAAGAAAAATAACGAATGTTACAATCACGGCGAAAATGAAATTGATTTCAATAGGCATGAAATCATCCTATCATTCGAAGCATTACAGCCAAGAATTATTGATGACATAGAGGTCAAAACCGACCCAGTGACAGACGCAAGGAAACTTAAAACCCAAAAGCCAAATATTAAAAAACCAATTTTCCCAAAAAAGCCAAATTAATAATTTATTTGTTATCTAATTCATAATCGATAATATCATTTTTATCATTAGGTTTTGGGGCAGAAAATACGGCATTCCAAGTTTCGCCTTCAGTTTTAAATTCGCAATTGTTAGCTTTTTCTTTGGTTGTGTCATCACAGCCCAAAGCCTCGATAATTATCGAAATTTTGTTGTTGTCTTTAACAAATTTTGCACGCGAATAAATTGCATGCGTTAATTCTTCGCCTTGTGGCGGATGTTTTAATTTTCCTTCATCAGTATCAGGTAAAGAAAATGCATAACCAATATAATCATTCAGGCCTTTTTTAAACCAAATATTACCCTTTTGAATTCCTTCTTTATCGGCAATTTCATATCTATCAAAAGGCGTATCATTATAAATTTTGATTTTGTTTTCAGGGTTTATTTCATTTTTACCCAATTTTTCAAAATCATTTGATTTAATTGTTACATAATCTTTTTCGCCAAACGGCCATTCACTTTCTTGTGTTGGTCTTGGTCCAACAATTGCCGAACAGGCAGGCAAAAAGATAAGACCAAGCATAAGGATTTTGCTATTTAATTTTTTCATTTTCCCATCCCCCACCAAGTGCTTTGAACAATGCAATCATTGAATTTGCCGCTTGAGTTTGGGTTTTTATGTCGCCCAATTTTGTTTCTTTTATGGCGCGTTCTGCATCCAAAACTTCAATTTTTGAAATATCACCTTTGGCAAATCTTAGTTTTTGATGGGCCAATAAATGTTCTTGTTCATCCATAATTTTGGCACGAACATTAATTGCATCAATCGTATTTTTATAATCAGATAATGCACGTTCGGTGTCCGAAATTGCGCATAAAACTGATTTTTTATATTCAATTATTGCTTGATCTTGGCGAGCTTTGGCTGAATTGACTTGGGCTTCAACAATACCACCATCAAAAATATGCCATGATATTGATGGGCCGATTGTTAAAGCTTGTGAATTTGAATTGAATAAATCAAGTGGGTTTCTTGCATCCCAACCTGCCTGCGCATTGATTTTGAATTTTGGGAAATGTTCGGCTTTATAATATTCAACTTCGGATGCGCGCATTTGCAACCTTGCTTCTGCTGCGCGAATATCGGGGCGTCGTTGTAAAAGTTCGGAATTAGCACCAATCGGAAAGGCAAATAATTTTGGCGTCTTACTTGGGGAATTCAAAATATAATCAAACTCATTCGGGTTTTTGCCACATAATGTTGCAAGGCCGATTTTTGCGGCATTAATTTTGGCATCCATTTGCGGAATTTGGGTGGCAAAGCTTTCTTTTTTTGCCAATAAATCATCAAGTTCGCGATGCGATAAATTACCCGCATTTACATTTTTGCGAACCAATTCGATACTCTGATTTAGATTATCTAAATAAGCAATAATTTGTTCTTTTTCACGCTTTGCGCCCATTAATTCATAATAGACACGGGCAATTTCGGCGGCGATTGTGATTCTTACGCCATTGGTTTGATATTCAGATGAAATAAGTAAAGCATCCGCACCATCCACCGCGCTTCTTAAACCGCCAAAAACATCAATTTCCCATGATGCATCATAGCCATAATGAAAAAGGCTTAAATCACGCCCTAAAACTGGAATTTTATCTAATGGCAATGTGCCTTTTTCAGATTGGCGAATTGCATGGGCACTTGCGCCAAGATTGCCCTGTGGGCCAAGGGCATAATTATTTATATCCAAGATTGCGCGTGTCTCTTTTAATTTTGCCAATGCAAGTTGCATATCAAAATTTTGCTTTAGGCCATCTTCGATAATTGCTGATAATTGCTCATCCCCAAGGCTTAGCCACCATTTTGACAATTCAACTTGTCGAACAGGCAAATTTGGCATTTGGGTTTTTGATTGCCCCATATTAACAATTGGCGGCTTGGCATCAGCTTTGCGATAATAATCACATGATGAAATCATAAAAAGCGGCAATAATGGGAATAAAACTAATTGCTTTTTCAACGCAACTTACTCCTGACGATGATGGTGGCGATTGTCATGGAAACAAAGCCAATAATAATAAGCGGGATTAATTGCGGCAGGATTTGAACAAATGTCTGCCCTTTTAAAAATGTGCCCTGTAGAATTAATAAAACGTGTTTATTTGGTATGGCTTCGGCCAATATTTGCATGAATTTTGGCATATTTTCCACGGGGCTTGAAAACCCACTCATAAGCATCATGGGAACCATAAGGGTGAACATGCCCATTATTGCCTGCTGTTGTGTGTCGCACATCGCAGAAATGGTAAGACCAATCCCAACACAGGCAAAAACATGCACATAAATGGAAAATATCATTGCGGGGAAACTTCCCGTAAATGGTATCTTAAACCCAAAAATTGCCACCGCGACCATGAACAAAGCCAATAATGGCCCAAGCAATAATGATGGGAAAGATTTGGCAATAATGATTTCAATATAATTGGCAGGCGTTACCAATAATTGGTCAAAAGTTCCCAACTCACGCTCTGTCGCAAGCGCAAGCGCAGATATCCCAAGCGCCGAAGTATTCACCAAAATCGCCGCCAAACTTGGCACCACAAACCATTGATAAATCAAGGCAGGATTAAACCAATATCTTACCCAGCCCGCATCGATATTCTTTGGCAAAGTTGAAACCACACTTGCGCCAATATTTGATGCAATCGCCTGTATATAGGCAAAAACAATCTGCCCTGAATTTGCGCGCCGCCCATCAATCAAAACCTGTGCCTTTGCATGACGTTTGGCGATAATATCATTGGAAAAAGTTTGCGGGATATTTATTGCCGCAAGCACACTTCCATGTTCGACCACGCTTTCTAATTCTTCTTGTGAATGAACATATTTTATTTCGCCAACAAAGGCCGCATGGGACATTGTGGCAACAAAATCTTGGGAATATGCGCCATTATCTTGATTAAAAATTGCAAGTTTTACATTATTCACATCAAGTGTAACCGCAAAACTAAAAATGAATAATTGCATTAATGGCGGGATAATAAGCCCCATTCGTGCCTTTGGATCGCGAAAAACCAAAAGAATTTCTTTGATAATTTGGGCGCGTAAAATTGGTGAAAAAATTGCCATTATTTACCATCCAATGTTCGTGTTGTTGAAACGGCTGCCCGCCAAAAGAAAAACGCACCAATCAAAAGCATATAGCCAATATTGGGCCAAAACACTGCCCATACATCACCCACCAAAAACAAACTACGAAGGCAATCCACAAAATAACTTGAAGGTATAAGATAGCTTATAATCTCAAGTGCAAGCGGCATTGATGAGCGTTCATAAATAAAGCCCGATAGAAGCGTTGCGGGTAAAAACCCTGAAAATAGTGCTAATTGCGCGGCTAAAAACTGGTTTTTGGTTGCCGCCGAAATCAAAAGCCCTTGGCCCAATGCAGGAACCAAGAATGCACTTGAAACCGCCAAAAGCCCCAAAATAGAACCGCGCAATGGCACGTGAAACATAAAGACCGCAACAATGGTGCAAATTAATGTCCCAACAAGGCCAAGCAAGAAATAGGGCAGTAATTTACCGATTAGTATTTCAATAACACTTGACGGGCTTGCCATCATGGCTTCCATTGTGCCCCTTTCCCATTCACGGGCGACCACCATTGCGGTTAAAAGCGTGCCAATCATTGTCATCACAATCGCAATTGCCCCCGGAATAAGGGCGCGCCGACTTTCAATTTCGGCATTGAACCAATATCTTGGCTCCATTTCAATTATTGGATTATTTGGGATTTGACCGAAATTCTTATTTTCAAAAAGCCATGATTGGGCAACAAATTGCGCCGCATTGCCAACAAATCTTGCGGTATTTGGTTGCGCGCCATCGGCAATAATTTCAACCAATGGGCCAAGATTTGGGTTTGAAATCCTATCATCCAAATTCGCAGGTATAAGAACAATACCGCGAATATTGCCACGAATTATTTCTTCTTTCGCACTTGGCATATCGCGCATTGGATGAACAACAAAGAATTTTGTCCCTGAATAGCGTGACGCCAAATCTTGTGCCTTAATCGAATCTGATTGGCGAACCAATGCAATTGGAAGGTTTTTGATATCCAAATTCACCGCATAGGCAAACATGAAAAGCAAAATAATCGGCAAAATCACCGCCACCAAAAGCGTTGATGGATCGCGCAGCATTTGCAAAGTTTCTTTGCGTATCAATGCAGAAAGACGCGCGGCGTCGATTATTTTGTGCCCATCACTCATGCAGCTTTATCCTTTGCATTTTGGGCATCAACGCGCGCAATAAGTTCGATAAAGGCATCTTCCATTGTTGGGTTTTGCATTGTTTCACTTGTGACCGATTTTTTCAATTCATCGGGCGTATCAAGTGCAATTAATTTGCCGCCATACATCATTGCCACGCGGTCGCAATATTCGGCCTCTTCCATGAAATGGGTTGTTACCATTATGGTCACGCCACGTTCGACAAGGCCGTTAATATGTATCCAAAATTCGCGGCGGGTTATTGGGTCAACGCCCGATGTTGGTTCATCCAAAAACAAAACAGGCGGGCGATGCATAAGCGCGCATGAAAGCGCAAGCCGCTGTTTAAAGCCCAAAGGCAATGAATCAGGGGCAGAATTAAGGTATTTTTGCAAATGGAAAATTTCAATCATTTCTTCAATGCGTTCGCGTTTTAATGCCCCATCAAGGCCATAAACACCCGCCGAAAATTCCATATTCTGCTTTACGCTTAGGATTGAATAAAGCGAAAATTTTTGCGCCATATAGCCAAGGTTTGATTTGGCCTCACGTGCCGCATAACGTAAATCAAACCCCGCCACATTCGCAATGCCAGAGGTTGGCTGTAAAAGGCCGCAAAGCATTTTGAATGTTGTGGATTTACCCGCGCCATTTGGCCCCAAAAGGCCAAAAATCTCACCCCTTCTGACTTCGAAATTTACATTATCGGCGGCGGTAAATTCACCAAAAACCTTGGTTAAATCCTTACATAATACTGCGTTTTCACTATTTAATGTTACATCGCCAAAATTCTTTGCCAATTGGCTTTCACCACTGGGGCCACCGCCCAATAAATCAACAAATGCATCTTCAAACCTTGCTTTGGTTGGTATCATTATGCTTTCGCGGGTTTTTACCAAATCGCGTAACTGGGTTAAATCGGCATTGGGGCGTTCAACAATTCTTATTGAACTTCCTTGGATAACGCCATCGGCAACACTTGGTAATTTTAGTGCATTTAATAGGGTTTGGCGTCGAATTTGTGGGCGACCATTAATTAAAAAGCACCGCCCCTCTAACGTGTCGGTCAGGTTTTGCGGCGCGCCATCATAAAGAATTTTACCCTCATTCAAAAGCATAACGCTTTCGCATTTTTCGGCTTCATCAAGATAAGAGGTTGACCAAACCACCGCCATTCCATCGGATGTTAAATCTTCAACCATGCGCCATAAATCTTGGCGCGAAACAGGGTCAACACCAACACCTGGTTCATCAAGTAGTAAAACTTTTGGTTCACCCATTAATGCACAGGCAAGGCCAAGTTTTTGCTTCATCCCGCCCGACAATCGCCCCGCAAGGCGCGACGTAAATGGCGCAAGGCGGGTGAAATCTAATAATTTATCAAATAATATTTGGCGGTTTTTTGACGATACTTTACGCAAATTTGCATAAAGCTGCATATTTTCCATGACCGATAAATCTTCATAAAGGCCAAAGCGTTGCGGCATATAACCTATATTATCTTTGACATCGCGAAATTGTTTTACAGGGTCAAAATTTGCCACACTAACATTGCCGCTATCAGGCTTAAGCAAAGTTGCCAAAATGCGCATTAATGTGGTTTTACCCGCACCATCAGGGCCAACAATTCCCGTAAGGCGACCCGAATGAAATTCACCTTTAACATTATCAAGCGCAACAATCGGCCCGAAAGTTTTCGTAAGATTTGAAAACTCCACCGCAGGTTTTGCACCATTAATGTTGGCTATTTCATTCATTATTTTGCCGCTTCATTGGCAAGGCGAACATTTACAGGCATACCTTGCAATAATTTGCCATCAGGATTTTTAACAACGATGCGTAAGCGATAAACAAGGTCGGTTCGTAAATCTTGGGTTTCAACGGTTTTGGGCGTGAATTCTGCTCGCGGGCTTACATATCCCACTTGCCCTTGATATTCTTTATCTATTGAATCAGATTTGATTAAAACCTGTGAACTTGGGGCAAATTTTGCCAATTCTTTTTCATTTACATAAGCGCGAATATAAATTGGATCTTGAATTGAAATTGTGAAAACCGCAACATTTGGCGCAACAATTGCACCCTTTTCCTTGGGCTTGGCAACAATAATCCCTGAAACCGGGGCATATAATTTTGTATCATCAAGGGCGGTTTGAATTTTGCGGCGATTGGCCTGTGCGCCCTGAAGCCTGCTTTGGCCTGCCATAATATCTTCTTTACGCGCGCCATTTTGGCGAAGCTTTAGGGTATCTAATGCCCCCTGATAATTGGCCTGTGCCATGTCGCGTTGTGCCTTTAGGCCATCAACAATTTTTTGCGCAACCGCACCTGATGGCGCAAGTGCGGCTTGGCGTGCATATTCGGTTTGCGCATTATCAAGCGCGGCCTTGGTTAGTGCAACATTATCTTTTGCAATTGCGATTTCTTCAGGGCGTGAGCCATTTTTTAATTTGGTTAAATCAGAATTGGCAAGCGCGATTTCGGCATCACTTGCTGCCATTGCATCCATGAAAGTATCGGTTTCAAGTTCGGCTAAAACTTGACCTTCTTGAACTTTATCGCCTTCATCAACCAATATATTTTTTATGCGTCCTGCCTGCCTAAAAGATGCTTCGGCTTCGCGGATTTCTACATTGCCAAATAATTTTACAGGCGCATGATCATGTTTTGGTTTGTAATAAAGCCAATAAAATGCGCACGCACCCAAAAGTGCCAATATTATTATTACAGGTAAAAATTTACGCATCGCGCCCACCATATTCAACAAAAAGTTTGAAATTTTCACGCAATTGATTTTTTAGTTTTTGCGCTTCATTCGGTCCGATATTTTCCCAATCCAAAAAACGCATAATCGCACTACGACCTGCGCGAATCGCAACAACTTGGGAAAAAATTATGATTGTTTTGATTTTTAAATCTTCGCCGCTAAAATCTGGCCTTAGCCGACCGATAAGATTGCTTATAAGTGAAATTACCAAAACCATAAAACCATCATAAATAATGTCAAATGCTTCGGTTGGGGTTTGTTGTTCGCGCAATATAAGTTTTGCAACATCGGTCATTTCTTCTTGGACAAGCAAATCAATTGCATTGTCACAAAAGGCAAAAAGAACATTATTTATCAATTCATCATTAGCATTTTCATCTTTAATCAATGCTTGTAACGCCGCCATTGGGGCGCCCATTTTTGAATTCATATCTTTAACAATATATTCAAATACCGCCATATAAAGGCCACGCTTATTACGAAAATGATATGAAATAAGCGCCTGATTTACACCCGCCTCATCGGCGATTGTGCGGGTTGATGCGGCATCAAAACCATCGCGCGCAAAAATTTTCATCGCAGTTTTTACAAGGTTTTCACGCGTCAAATCCCCGCGCGAACTTGGCGTTTCATCTATATCTATTTTTTGCTTTAAAGACATTAATCACCCAAATTAATCAAGTGATTAAATTAATCGCTTGATTAATTATGTCAAGGCTTATTTTAATAATGCGTCAAAAAGTGCCATTATCTCATCGGTCTTAGCATCGGTTTCGCCACAAGCAATTGAATTTAAAGCACTTGAATGGATTAGGTTTTTTAATACACACGCCAATTCGATCGTTGGAATTGGTGGTTTTTTTCCAAGTTTTGCAAAAATTGTATCAAGCGCAATTGCCATTTTATCATATTGCATATCCATGAATTGCTTAAATGATTTACTTAATTCAGGATTGCGCGCGGCATTCATTTCTAATTCTGCACTAAACAAAATCCAATCTTTATCGCCAGCAGAATGCGAAAGCCAATTTTGAATTACCCCAATTAAATCTTCCTTTTTGGTTGCAATAATCAAATCTTGCATTTGGGAAAAGACTTTTTCTTTATGCTGTTCAAGAATGGCAAGCATCAAATCTTCTTTGGTGGCGAAATTTGAATAAAATGCACCCTTTGTAAAACCCGCATTGGCAACAATTTTATCAATCGAAGTTCCGTTTAGGCCATATTGTGAAAAAAGTTTTTGCGCCGCTTGCATCAAATGTTCGCGCGTCTGAGCTTGTGATTGCGCTCTTGAAGCCTTTTTCACAAATGTAGTTTTTTTCACAAAATTCCCCACAAAAGATTTGACATACTATTTAGTATGTGAAATAGATACCAAATAGTATCTTAAACTTATAAATAGAAATGGCAAGTCAATGGCAATAGATTTAACCTATAAAAGCGCGATAATAACAGGTGCAACAGGGCTTTTGGGCAATAATCTAGTGCGCGAGGCATTGGCAAAAGGCATTAAAGTCAAGGCAATTGTTCGCAATATTGCCAAAGCAAAGGCGCAATTTGGCAATATTGAAAACCTTGAACTTATTGAAGGTGACATGAAAACAATTGACCAATTGGGCGCGCATTTCAAAAATATCGATGTTGTTTTCCATACTGCCGCATATTTTCGTGATTCATACAAAGGCGGCGCGCATTGGGATGAATTATTCAATACCAATGTAATTGGCACACAAAAATTAATGCAAACTGCATATCAAAATGGTGTGCGCAATATGATTCATGTTTCGTCAATCGCAACCCTTGCCCCAATTAAAGATAAGCCGATTAATGAAAACATGCTTCGAAAAGAAGATGAGGCCGATGATTATTACAAAAGCAAAATCCTATCGGATAAAGCGGTTTTAGAATTTGTCGAAAAGCATAAGGATTTTAAAGTTTCCTTTGTGCTTCCGGGGTGGATGCATGGTCCGGGGGATATGGGGCCAACATCGGCGGCGCAATTGGTTGGTGACTTTCTTGCACAAAAACTTCCCGCCATTCCCCCTGGTGAATTTTCATTGGTTGATGCGCGCGACGTTGCCAAAATTTGCCTTTATGCGGCGCAAAAGGGCGATAATTTGGGGCGCTATATTGCGGCAGGTCGCCCAATAAATATGGAAAACCTTTTGCACAAACTTGAAGAATTAAGCGGCATTAAAGCGCCAACAATGAAAGCGCCAATCGCAATGCTTAGAATAATGGCTTTCATTGGTGAGATTGGGGCAAAATTTTTTAATAGACCGGCATTGATTTCAAATGCTGCATTAAATCTTTTATTGCGCGAACAAGGTGTGGTGAATTTTGACCAAAGCAAAACCAAACAAACATTTGATTTTGAATTCCGCCCAATGGATGAAACACTAAAAGATGAAATTAATTGGCTTCGTGCCCAATAATCAAAGCAAATTGCGCAAAGAAGTTGCCACAATTAATTTATGAAACGGCTTGATAGTAAATAAATAGGTTTTACCCAATAAATTATGGGTTTTAACGTATGTTGTTGTATAAATTCGTGAACCATTTTGAATTTGTTCAACCTCAACAACAATGCGAAAATCAAGATGAATATCATCAAGCCCCATAATTATTTGCGAATTTGTGTTTTTCAAAATTGGAAACATACCAATAGTTTTGGCATCAGGTGCAAGATCGATTTCATCGGTTTTTAATCCCAATGGTTTCACAATTAAATTGCGCAATTTCATCAAATCGCCAATCCATTTTGGTCCATTTTCAAGGGCAATACGCGCCGCATCTTCGGCGTTTAAAACCTTGGAAGTTTCAACCATGAAACAATCGGCAAAACTAAAAGGTGTGAAATCTTGCGCATTTGGGCGCAATGGGCATTCAATTATTTTCATACTTCTATATATCATAATGTTTGAAAAATTATAGAAATTTGGTGTGAAAATGATTTACGAACTTGCCAGTATAAAAATAGACCCAACAAAAGCCCAAGAATTTGAAGCTGCGGTTAAATCAGCCGTGCCATTATTTAAAAATTCAAAAGGCTGCATCGCCATGAATTTGCAAAAAATCATTGAAAATGATGGCGAATATTTACTTCATGTAACATGGGAAACCCTTGGCGCGCATATCGTTGATTTTAGAAATTCGCAAAATTTCCAAGATTGGCGCACAATCGCAGGGCCATTTTTTATCGAACCCCCAAAAGTTGTTCATAGCGATATTGTTGGCAATTATTTTTAAAATTTACCGACTTTTTCCCATTTAATCTTCATATTATCATCGGGGCGCAAAATGAAACCGCCCTTTGGTTTTATTTTGTCAAAATCGGCAATTGGGCGCGCATATTGTAAAAGATTTGCCAAAAATTCTTTAAGTGCAAAAGTGCCCAATTTCTTTCCTGGGCAAAGCCTTGCACCCATGCCAAACGGGATAAACATTGGAGAATTTATATTTTCATCAAAATGGCGCGACGGAATAAACCTATCTGGATCATCCCATAATAATTTATGGCGATGAACAATCCACGGGGAAACAATAAGCTTCTCTTTTGGGCGCACAATAATACCGTCAGGAAGCATTATGTCTGTCTTAGGACTGCGCATTATAAGTGGCAAAGGCGGGAAAAGCCGTGTGGCTTCATCGATTGCACAATCAAGATAATCTTTATCCTCACTTGGTTCATTTATGTGCTTTTCACCCGCCACGCGACAAGGCTCAAAATGCGATTGCGCCTTGGCAAGACATATAAGCGCCCAAAATGCCGCGATTGATGTGGTTTTATAACCCGTCATTAGATTAATCACAAAATCACGGCGCGCAGCCTTTGTTGGTTGCACATTTTTAAGATCGCGCAATTCAAGCGCATTATCAAATCTTTCATCCAATGAATGCGCAAGCATTATTTGCTTTTTGGCACTTAATGAAAGAAATTTTGGTAAACCCAAAAATGTTGAAACCGCAATTCTTTGGGCATTTTCGATATATTGCTCTACTGATTCTGAAACGCCAATTGTGTCTTCTTTTGCGGCATCAAAAAATGCTTTGCCAAATATTTTAAGGAATGCTTCTGCTAAAACTAAATCTGTTGGGCGGTTTTCAACCAATAATTGATGTGCCGCATTTTGTGCCGCAACTTGGCACAAGTCCGCCATTTGATTAAGGCAGGTTGGCCGAATAAATTTTGAACTTTGGCGCCGAAGTGAAAACCATCTATCCCCTTCCGCCAATATAAGCCCCTGCCCTAAGGCTGGTTCTAAAAGGCGATGTTGCAAATCATCAAGAAGGAAATGTTTGGCACCTTTTTTAAGAATGAATTCAACATTCTGTGGGCTGGTTATCATGCGCATTCGGTAATAAAGAATTTTACCAATTACATCATGTTTTTCATAACATTCGCGCGGCCATACTGCGACGCTATTTTTTGAAACATGAAGATAAAAGCCAAGCGCATTAGGCCAAACCTTAAGCCTATCATCAATATCAAAATTCTGTTCCAAGCCTTACCCTTACATTTCCCACAATCAAAATGTCACAATTATAAAAAAAGCCAAGCAAAACTTATCGGTAAATGTGTTTTAATTATTAAAACCATGATTAGCCCCATTTATCCCACCTTTACATAAGCACTAAAAATAGGTTTAAATTAAAAATATGAGCGGGAAAAATAATGAATAATAATTTGCCAAATGCACAAAAACTAAATCATCATATAAGAAAAATGTCTGGACGCGATGAACATGAAGAAAATCGCACAGCAACATCTTTGGAATTATTATTTGACCTAACCTTTGTTATCAGTTTTGGTTTCGCATCCTCACAATTTGCGCATTTTATTGCAGAGGGGCATTATGCAAATGCTTTAATTGGTTTTGCATTTTCAAGTTTTGCAATTTGCTGGGCATGGATAAATTTCTCTTGGTTTGCGTCTGCGTATGATACCGATGATTGGGTTTTCCGCCTTATGACCATGATGCAAATGACGGGGGTGTTGATTTTTGCACTTGGCATCAAACCCATGTTTATTTCACTTGAACACGGTCACCATATTGAAACCAAAATCATTATTTTTGGCTATATAATAATGCGTTTTTCCATGGTTCTTCAATGGCTACGCGCTGCAAAACAAGATAGCAAAAGACGAAAAACAAATTTGAATTATGCAATTGGAATTTTGATTGCCCAAATATTTTGGGTCGCAACGCTTTTCTTGAATGTAAAAATCACAACGATGATGATTATCTCTACATTTTTAATTTTGTTTGAGTTGGCAATCCCTATATTGTCTGAAAGAAAAACAGGTGGAACACCATGGCATGCCC
>CAZKYS010000024.1:10290-24625 GCA_964557085.1 uncultured Caulobacteraceae bacterium | reverse complement strand
TTGATAAGTGCATCTAATGCCTGCGTTGCGGCCTGTGTAATGATTTCATCTGTTGGCTGGGTAATGTTTTGACGCGCAAAAAGATAACGAACGCGTTGGCGCACATCAAACGATGTAATCGGCACATCATTTACAATAGCAGAAACGCCTTCATTAAATTGAAATGATTGAGCAATTGCCAAATTGGATGTGCCATTGCTTAAAATTGCAAGACCAAAGCCGTAAGTGACAATTTTCGCTAAAAAGCCAATTTTGCTTTTTGAAATTTTCATGCCTAAACTATCGCCATTTCTTATCTAAATATCTTCAAAAGCCTCAATAAGGCTAAAATATAAATTTCTCAATCTAAACTCTATGCTATTAATGATTTTTAATCATAAATTATGCAAAATTAATACGGTTTGAATGGACTATCATCAAGCACGCCAAGCGATTTGAATGCAATTTGAACCTTAAAGCTTTTTGAAGGTTCAACAAAACGATTTGTTGTATTGGTTTCTTGATAGAAAAGTCTTAAGGTTGTGCATTCATCGGTCAAATCAATACCTGCACGTGTGTACCAGTGGCGTTTTGCGTTTAAATCATACCAATCATCGGCAAATAATTTGATGTTTTTGGTGATTTGATAAGAGCCGCCATAAGTAATTTCATCATTTGGTAAATGGGTTGTTCCTGTGTCACTTGCCAATTTTTGATAACGCGCATTGAACTGGGCAGGGCCATAAGTTGCACTTGCACTTATAGATGTGCGAACTAATTTACCTTTATCATCAAGTCTTACATCACCTGCAATGTTTAAGTTGGATTTGATTTTTAAATTAGTTTGTATCGCCCAATCGCCTTTTTTAGAATCAAAATTACTTATTCTATCAAGGTATGGGTTGGTATCGCTTCTGTATTGTTTTGCTATAAATAGGTTTGCAGAAACATCTTTTTTAGTTGCAATTCCAAAATTTGCACCAATTGTTATTTTTGAACCGCCATCCCAATAATCATAAATGCTTGAATGATTTGAAAGGAAATAGCTTTGGACATCATTTTCAAGTCCGATTGCATCTTCAAGTGTGATTTTGCTTTGTTTTTTATCAATTGTTGCCGTGGCAATATTAACCCTTGGCTCAATTGTGAATGTTGCTTTGTCATTAAATTTTGCAAGTGGCCAACGCATATCAATAGAAGCGGAGGCGTTCGCACGGCTTAAACTATTATTTCCAATATTGACGCCTAAATTATTGCGCTGATTTTTATAATTATAATAATCATTGCGGGCATAAATATTAGGGCTAATTATGATGCCGTTATTTAATATTTTTTGCCCTGTCCAGTTTAGTGCAACGCTGCCACGCGCAGTTTTTTGACCATCATCTTTACGGTCTAAATAAAGCATTGATGATTTTGCGTTAAGATTGCCAGCCATCGGGCCAAAATGCCATGATTTCTCAATGTCGATTGCAGGCATTACGACGGGTGTATTCAAACGTCTTTGTGCTGAAACTAAATCTTGAAAGTGCACGCCCAAAATACGTGAATAGAAATCTTCTTTTTTACCTTCAATATAGACCTGATTTAATAGTCTTGATCCAGTTGAGAAAATTGGCCCGCGATGATCGTCATGACCCGCGATACCATATCTGAAAAGATATAAATCATCAGACGCATTTTCTGCACCAAAGCCCCAATTCCATGTATCATTTATTTTAAATGCGCCAGTTCCAAATAAGTGACCGCGCCATGTTTTATCGCCAAATTTTTCACCATCTTTTTTAAAAAATTTTTCTTTGGTGATTGAACCTTCAAGTAAAACCTTACCAGAGAAAAAATTGCGTTTATAATCGGCAAATAAAATCGAATTTACATATTGATTATATTGCGGCGCTAAAATCAATTCAGATGATGGGTCAATTACCCATAAATATGGTTGCCTATAAGTCGTACCCAAGCGGCCAGAATGCCCAGGGGTTCCCATTAAAAGGCCAGAATGACGTCCTGCTGTTGGGTCACCATGCCTAAAATATGGGATATAAATAATAGGCACCCCCTTTACTTCAAAGACAACATCATTATAGCTTAGTGTACGTTCTTTAGGGTTTTGAACCGCAGTTCGCGCACGTATTTGCCATGTTGGTTTTGGATGTTTTGCACATACAGGGCAGGCGGAATAAACAGTTTTTGATAAAATATTACGCCCGTTTTGATTGCGTAATGCAACCTTTGCGGCAACAGTGCTGCCATCGCCAAGTCGTGCCGCAAAATTAGTAACAATACCTGATGCCAATGTGTCATCGACAGTTATCTCATCGGCATAGGTTGTTGTTCCATCTTTTTCAATGATTGTGACATTACCATATGCCTTAACTATTCCAGTGTTTTGGTCATAAGTTAGTTTATCTGATATAAGCCTTTTACCTTGATGCCTTGCCTCTACATGGCCCGTTGCAACAATTGTAAAATCATCTTCTGAACGCGAAACATTATCTGCATTTAATAATACATTATCGTTTTCGTTTGGCCCGTTAGTTGAAAGCGTATCACTATTTGAGCTTAAATTGGCATTTTGTGCATTTGCAACACCATGACAACTTGCGGCAATAAAAATCCCAGCAAAGAAAATTGCATTTTTGTGATTGGTGCGTTTTGAGCTCATTTTATTTGTCTAAACTTGTTCGCTTTGATTTGGCAATAATTCTAATCATTAAAATTTACTTCGCCATCTTCACGCATAGATAAGAAGGCAAGGGTGGCAGCTAAAATAAAAACTGGCGGGCAAAATGCAGCAATAAAAGGTGGTAATATACCACTTGTCGCCAAAAGACCTGTCATATCGCCAAGGAAGAACATCAAAAAACCAACAAAAATTGCAATTGCAACCGATTGGATTTTGCCGCCGCTTCTATCAAGGCCAATTGACATTAGCCCCGCAAACAATGCCATTGATAACATTGTAAATGGTAATGCCAATAATTTATAAAATTGAAGCCAGAATTTATTAGGTGAGCCACCAGATGCCTTTGCTTTTTTTGCAGCATCAGGGATTTCCCAAATCGGAAGTGATTTAACATCCATATTTGTTGAATCACGGCTATCCTTGCTTAATTCAATGTTGATATTTACATTTTCAACATTTGCAACGCCAGTTGCCGAAACCATTGCGTTGTTCGCAATAATATTTTTATCACCAATTATAATATCATGTGCATCTATACGTCTAATAAAATTAATGCCGTCTTTTTGATATTCAAAAACAGCACCATTTTTATATGATTTTTGACCATTATTCAGGTTTTCAAGTGTGCCATAGATTATTACTTGCCCGTTCTTTGTTGGCATTGTTGTCCAATTACGGCTTGTAGAATTGGGGAGGGTGGTAACAATGTTTGAGTTAAGATTGCTTTTTATATTCTCATATTTTTGGTTTAATTGCGCCGCAATTGGTCCAATTATCAAAACAATTACCAAACCTAAACCAACTGCAAGTGTTCCCAAGGGTGCCAAGAAGCGCCACGCAGAAATACCCGCCGCACGCATCGCAATAATTTCAGAGCGCCGTGACAATCCAGTAAAGGTCAAAATCGATGCAATCAAAACTGTCAAAGGTGTTGTTTGTTGGACAAGACCCGGAAGGCGTAAACCAGTGAAATAAAGCGCAGTTCCAAATCCTGCATCCTTAATCCCTGAAATCGCACGTAATTGCTCAACAAGGTCAACCAAAATAATGGCAACGCAAATTGCACTTAAGGCAATCAAAAGGCCGTATAATGCTTGGGTGAAGATGTATTTATCAAGGCGGCTAAATAGCATTTAAACCACCTCCTTGAGTTTTAAAATCTGCATTGAGGCCAAATGCACTCGCTGATTTTAGCATTCCCATTTTCCGGGCCAAAAATATAATTGTTCCAATCGGAATTAAATATTGAAGAATGTTTAAGCCAGGATTATCGGCATAAACACCTTGCAGACCTGATTGTGCAAGAAGAAGCATTAGCATTCCAATTGAAGCATTCAATATCTGTCTTCCAAAGCCACGGCGTGAAAATTCACCGCCCAAAATTGCCCATAATGCCAACATTGCACATGCAATTGAATTTAATGGCGATGAAAAGCGCCTATGCGCTTCGGTAAGTAATTCACCTTTATGTGACCTATCCCAATAATTTGTTTTGTCGGGAAAAAATAGGTCTTGGGTATATCTATCAGGTGGCTTATAGAAAAGCTCACGCTCTTCCATTTGGAAGCCTGATAATTCCATGACATATTGTGTAAAGCCAATGATTTCAGGTTGACCTTTTGCATTTAAGCGATGAACCGCACCATCTTTCATTGAAATCGCCGGAATGCCTTGAATTTTTACAACCGAACCTGATTGGGCAACATAAGAAACCGGTGATGTTGGATTTCTATTATCAGAGATTACAAGACCGCCCATATCACCACCTGGATCAATTTTGCGCGTGTAAATTGTAAGCCCTTTAATTGGTTCACGAAATTGCGCCTCGCGCACTAATGTGGTTGCAACATCTGAACGAATTGCAAATATTTTTGCGCGCATAGTCTGATAAGATAATGGCTGTATGAATAAATTGATGAATAATGTGACAATCGCAACAATTGTTGCAAGTCGAATCATGGGCTGGCAAACCTGCCAAATGCTAAGGCCACCTGCATAGCCAACCACAATTTCATTTTCTGAATAAAGACGACCATAAACCATTACAATTGTTGCAAAAATTGCAATCGGTGCAACAATTGCCATAAATTGTGGTGTTGCAAGTGCCGATATAGAAAGGATTGTAAGCGGGTTTTGGCCACGTTCAATCAACAAATCCAATTGTGTCAAAGACTGCGTAAATAGCGCAAGCAATGCAAGACCCGCAGTAATTGCAATGAACGGCCCCAAAGAAACCAGTAATATGTATTTTTGTATTTTTAGCATTCTGAATACTTATATAGCCCGCCAATGTTGCCATTCAATTAACTTACATTCATGACTTCCATAAGTTATAGCCAATTGAAAAAACATACTTTATTATCCCTATATATAGTTTCGCTAAGAATTTAAGCGAATTTGGAGTTAAAATATGAAAATAAGTTTCAAGAGCGGCGAAAATGCATCAATCCAAATTATTTTTGGTGGCACAAAAAATGATGAATTTGTTTTAAGTGCGCCCGCTGCCAAGTTTGATGGAAATTGCGCAAATAAAATTAGCCAAGCAGTAAAAAGCGCAAATTATAAGGGCGCGGCTAATTCTGTTCTTACTATTCATTCCCCAAATGATGGCGTTGCTGCGTGTGTTTTAGTTGGTCTTGGTGATTTGGATAAAGTAAATTCTGATGTAATTGAAAAAGCCACTGCTTCGGCTGTAAAATCTGTTTTAACACATGGTGCGAAATCTGCGTCTATTTTAATTCAAGGTTTTGGCGAAAATGATGTGCAATTTGCGGCAAGCGCAGGATTAGGCGCAAAACTTGCAAGCTATCGCTTTGATAAATATCGCACAAAATTGAAAGATAACCAAAAAATTGCAATCGAAGATATTATAATTGATGTTGCAGATGCAGCAGATCTTTTTGCGAAATATGATGCAATTGCCGATGGCGTTTATCTTGCCCGTGATTTGATGAACGAGCCACCAAATGTGCTTACAACAAATGAATTTGCAAACCGCCTTAAAGAATTATCATCATTGGGTGTAGAAGTTGAAATTATCGATGCCGCAAAGATGGCAGAATTAAAAATGTTCTCATTTTTAGGTGTTGGGCAAGGTTCGGTTAATCCGCCACAAATCGCTGTGATGAAATATAATGGCGGCGGTGATGAAGCACCTGTCGCTTTGGTTGGTAAAGGCCTTTGCTTTGATTCTGGTGGTATATCATTAAAACCATCTGGCGGCATGGAAGATATGAAAGGCGATATGGGCGGCGCGGCGGCGGTTGCGGGCGCAATGAAAGCAATCGCAGGGCGCAAAGCCAAGGCAAATGTTGTTGCCCTTGTAGGCCTTGCCGAAAATATGCCTGATGCGGGTGCGCAACGTCCTGGAGATATTTTAACTTCAATGTCTGGTCAAACAATTGAAGTTTTGAATACAGATGCCGAAGGGCGTTTGGTTTTGTGCGATGTTCTAACCTATGCACAAGAAAAATTTTCGCCAAAATATATTATTGATGCGGCAACATTAACGGGCGCAATTGTTATTTCATTGGGTTCAGAGTTTGCAGGGCTTTTCACAAATTCAGATGAAATGGCAAGTGGCCTTTCAAAAGCGGGTTATGATAGTGGTGAAAAAGTATGGCGTTTCCCACTTTCGCCTGCTTATGACAAATTACTTGATTCAAGTATTGCCGATATGAAAAATGTTCAACGCTCTGGCCCTGGTGCTGGCGCGGGTTCAATTACTGCGGCGCAATTCTTGCAACGCTTTATCAAAGATGGCACTAATTGGGCGCATTTGGATATTGCGGGAACGGCATGGCAATCGGGTTCTGATGATGCGCGTTGCCCGTCATGGGGAACAGGCTTTGGCGTTCGTTTGATTGACACTTATATTGCAGATAATTTTGAAAAATAATGCAATATTGGTTTTATCATCTTGAAAAATCATCAATAGAGGCGGCAATCGTGCCGCTTCTTGAAAAATGTTTGCAAAATGATTGGGCGTGTTTAATTCGCGCCCAAAATGCAAATACATTGAATGATTTGGATAAAAAAATCTGGTCGTTCAAGCCTGATTCATGGCTTCCACATGCCATTGAGGGAGAGGGGGTGGAGGCATCGGAACAACCAATCCTTCTTACGACCACCGAAGAAAATAGTAATTTTTCCCAAGCCTTTTTCATTTTGGAAAATGCCCCATTAGGTGATATAGAAGGCGTTGAACGTATTTTCTATCTAATCGATGGCAATAATGAAGATTTAGTCAAAGCGGCGCGGGTTGAATATAAACGCGCCAAAGATGAAGGCTTTGAACTTGCATATTGGCAACAAAACGAAAATGGCAAGTGGGAGAAGAAGGCGTGAAATTATTTCTCTTACTTGCTTTATTTTTGGGACAAAACGAAACTATTACACCAGTTTCTAATCAAGTAAGCAATCAAATTACGCCTATTACCGCAGCATATAAATGCGATGCCAAACCATACAAATATCTAAAAGGACACATGCTTTCAGAGGTTTTATCACTTAAATTGCCACCAAATACCCGCATTTATCGTTATGATGATGAAGCGGCGCAATATGATAAAACCAAAAACCGCCTTAATATAGAACTTGATGACAAGACATTTGTCAGAAGGGTTTATTGTTCTTGAGTTACAAACCCGCTATAGAGCCGCGCAAATACAATATTTCCCCAAGGAGTTTATATAATGGCTTTAGAGCGTACTTTTTCTATTTTAAAACCTGATTGTACACGTCGTAATTTAACTGGTGCTGTTAATGCGATGATTGAGGCGGCTGGCCTTCGTATTGTTGCGCAAAAACGCGTTCACATGACACAAAAACAAGCCGAAACTTTCTATGCGGTGCATAGCGAGCGTCCTTTCTTTGGTGAATTGGTTGAATTCATGACTTCTGCACCTGTTGTTGTTCAAGTTCTTGAAGGTGACAATGCAGTTCTTGCTTATCGGACTGTAATGGGTGCAACAAACCCTGCTAATGCTGATGAAGGCACAATCCGTAAAGTTCACGCAGTATCTATGGGTGAAAATACTGTTCACGGTTCTGACAGTGTTGAAAATGCTGCAATTGAAATCGCACAATTCTTTAGCGGCAATGAAATTGTTGGCTAATTAAGTATTTGGCAAATTATATTATTATAAGCGCAACTGTTTAGTTGCGCTTATTTTTTATCTGTAATATTATAATCTTTAAAGGATTATATTTATGTCGACAATTATTGTATTTGTTATGATATTATTGTTTGTTGCCATTATTGCAATTATAAATCCAATAATTGAAAAAAAACGAAAGGGCGACTGTAGTGATGGCGGCGCCAATTTCATTTTTGTAGACAGTAATAACGATAGTAGTTCAGATTTTGGGGGCGATTGTGGCGGTGATGGCGGCGGCTGTGATTAAAAAGTTTAATCAGCCTTCGTATTGAATAGCTTTACAATATTTTCGCGCACTTGATTGCGCAATTTTATAATTCGATATTTAACCCGCCAATTTAGGAATTTTGAATAATTGGCATCATCAATGCATGATTTTATGACATCCTCCAATTGCGCCCAATCATTATCAGTTCCGCAGCCAAATTTCATAAGGCTATTCGGCAGGTCGTGTTTTATATGATAAAATGCCATTTCACGCTGCGCCAAGAAAAATTTTAATGCGCGAAATATTTTTCGATTATTACATTTATCAATTAAACTGCGCCAATCATCAGTTCTATCAAGATATGCATTGACAAAATCCACCATAATTTTGGCGAACCAATCAGGGTTTTCAAATTTATCAATCTGTGCAAAGCCCTTAATTGCAATACAGGTTTGATTGCGATGGAACGCAAAAATTGCTGAATTTTCCGGTGGCATTTCGCTTTGTAATCTTGAAATCGCAATTTCACATTGTTGCTTTAATGTTATTTCTTGCGACATTTTCAAAACCTAAATTGAAATTATTTTTTCAACACCATCGATGAAGCATTTGCCATTTACCAATTTTGCCGCGCCGCTTGAAACCTTTTCAAGGCAAATAGGAAATAATTTATGCTCTTTTTCCAAAACACGATTTGCAAGTGTCTGTTCATTATCATTTTCAATGATTGGAACATTGGCTTGACCAATAATCGCGCCTTCATCAACCCCTGAATTAACAAAGTGAACGGTGCATCCACCTTCTTTGTCACCTGCGTCAATTGCGCGTTGGTGTGTATGAAGGCCTTTGTATTTAGGTAATAATGATGGGTGAATATTTATCATTTTGCCATCCCATTTATCAACAAATTGCGCACCTAATATACGCATAAAACCTGCACAAACAACAATTTGCGCGCCCATTTCAATCAATGCTTTATGCAAGGCAATTTCGAAATCTGTGCGATTTTCATAATCTTTATGATTTATAGTTTTTGTTGGGATGTTTGCATTTTTTGCGCGTTCGATTGCATAAACGTCTGGTATGTTCACAATAAGGCCGCAAATTTCGTATGAAACAGCATTATTATTTGCATAATCAATCAAGGCTTGGAAATTTGATCCTGAACCAGATGCAAGAACAATAACGCGTTTTTTTGCCATTATTTTGCAACCAATTGCCCAATTACAAATGCTTCTTCACCTGTATCCATCAAGCGTTCAAGCACTGTTTCAATATCACTTGGCGCAACGCAAAGAACAACACCAATGCCGCAATTAAATGTGCGATGCATTTCTTCGGTGGCAACATTTCCAGTGTCTTGAAGCCATTTGAAAACAGGCGGAAATTCAATTGACGAATAATCAATTTGCGCATCAAGATTATCAGGCAACATACGCGGCGTATTTTCGGTAAGCCCGCCGCCAGTAATATGTGCCAAACCTTTGATAATGCCATCTTTAATCAATGGCATGATTTGTTTCACATAAATTTTTGTAGGCGTAAGAAGTGCCTGCGAAAGGGTTTGCCCTTTTGCGAATGGCGCTTCATCATTCCAAGAAAGCCCTGAAACAGAAACAATCTTGCGAACCAAAGAATAACCATTCGAATGTGGGCCAGATGATGCAAGGCCGATTAAAACATCCCCAACCTGCATTTTATCGTGAATTGGCAATAAAGCATCACGCTCTGCTGCGGCAACACAAAAACCCGCCAAATCATATTTATTATTATCATACATTCCCGGCATTTCAGCGGTTTCACCGCCAATAAGTGCGCAGTCAGATAATTTACAACCTTCGGCAATGCCTGCGACAACTTTGGTTGCTGTTTCAACATCAAGTTTTGAACAGGCAAAATAATCAAGGAAAAATAATGGCTGTGCACCTTGCGCCAAAACATCATTCACGCACATTGCCACCAAATCTTGACCGATTGTGTCATGATTATTGGTTTCAATTGCGATTTCTAATTTTGTGCCAACACCATCAGTGCCAGAAACAAGAATTGGATCTTTAAAACCCGCCGCTTTTAAATCAAATAAGCCGCCAAAACCGCCAAGACTTCCCATAGAACCTGCGCGATTTGTTGCTTTGGCTAAAGGGGCGATGCGTTTAACCAATTCATTGCCTGCATCAATATCGACACCTGCATCTTTGTATGAAAGGCCATTTGTTTGTTTTGTGCTGTCATTTTTCATGCGCCGCAACTAATATGTTTATTGCTTTTTTACAAGTATAAGTGCCATATTAAGGCGTAAAAAAAACGAAAAAATGATGACAAATCACCCAACCCAATTAAATCTTGATATTTTACCGCCCGTAAAACCGCAAATTGGCGAAATTTGCGCGCAATTGGATGTGAAAACTCAAAAATTAATTACAAATCCAAATGAATGGCCAAATCCAATTTTATGCCTTCGCCAAAATTGGGGTGATGGCTATGAAAAATTATTTGAAAAATGGGATGATGGTGGCAATCAAAAATTCATTATAAATGATAATAATATTGATGAATATGGACTTTTTGCAAGTTTCACAATGGCCGAACGCGGTGAAATAAACCTTTTGATTCTATCTTTTGTTGATAAGGATAAATTGGAAATTAAGTCACCCGACCTAAAATCACGCCTTGATAATGTAACTTATGTTGAAACAATGAAACCAAATAAGGCAAATCTTGCGAAAGTTTTGGAAATTGCGCTTAAGAAATCAGGTATAAATATTGCTAAAAAGCATCAAGAAAAGATAATTAATGAATTAAATCTTGATTTCGTCATAATTTCTCAACTCATTTCGTATATATTGGAAAAATATCCGATGGGTTTTCAACCAAAAGCAAACAAAATTGAAGAATTGATTTTGGGTTTTGAAAGCAAAATGATGGGAAATGGATTGTTTGAACGTGATTGATGCAAAAATAATAACAAAATCAGAAGAAACAAAACTTACACATTCGCTATCTAATAAAGAGCGATATATTAACCGCGAATTATCATGGCTTTATTTCAATTCACGTGTTTTGGAAGAAGCCGAACATATGTCGCATCCATTGATGGAAAGATTACGTTTTCTATCTATTTGCGGCAATAATCTTGATGAATTTTATATGGTTCGCGTTTCTGGGCTTCGTGAGCTTGTAAAAAACCGTACCAAAGTTGTTTCACAAGATGGCCTTTCACCTACTGAACAATTAGCAAAGATAAATGAATATGCTGGTGGTCTTATGGCAAATCAGCAGAAAATTTGGCGCCATATTCAAAAAGATTTGGAAAAAGCGGGTTTTAAAGTTTTATCTTTCCATGAAGCTTTGGAAATGGACACTTCAAATCTTCGTGCAAGATTTATGGAGGAGGTTTATCCACTTCTAACACCGCTTGCGGTTGACCCTGCGCATCCTTTTCCATTCATTCAAAATCTTGGGTTTGCAGTTGCATTTCAATTGTCACGGGTTGACGATGGTAAGCAATTAAATGCGCTTGTTCCAATTCCGCCAATGATTCCGCGTTTTATGGAATTAAAACGCGATAAAAACACGCGCTATTTTGTTCCGCTTGAGACCATTATTGAATTATTCCCAGAAACCCTTTTCCCAGGGTTTGAGGTTACCGCGGCTGGTGCATTCAGAATTATTCGTGATAGTGACATTGAACTAGAAGAAGAAGCAGAAGATTTAATCCTTCAGGCAGAAGCAGCATTGCGCGAACGACGCCGTGGCGAGGTTGTTCGTCTTAAAGTTGATGTGAATATGCCGCAATTCTTACGCGAATTTATTCGCGAGGAAATGGATGTTGCGCCAAATGATGTTGTCGTTGTTAATGGGATTTTGGGCGTTGCCCAATTATCGCAATTAATTCCAGATGATAGGCCTGAATTAAAGTTCAAACCATTCACTCCACGCTTCCCAGAGCGTATTAAAGATTTTGGTGGCGATTGCTTTGCCGCAATTCGTGCAAAGGATATATTGGTTCACCACCCATTTGAAAGTTTTGATGTGGTGGTTGGTTTTATCCGCCAAGCCGCGAAAGATCCGAATGTGCTTGCGATTAAGCAAACGCTTTATCGAACCTCTGATAATTCACCAATCGTTGCCGCACTTATTGAGGCTGCGGAAAAAGGCAAACAAGTTACGGCTTTGGTTGAAATCAAGGCAAGGTTTGATGAAGAAGCAAATCTTAAATGGGCGCGCGATTTGGAGCGGGCAGGTGTGCACGTTGTTTTTGGCTTTGTATCCTTAAAAACCCACGCCAAAGTTTCACTTGTGATACGTCGTGAAGGCAAGTCACTTCGAACTTATGCACACTTTGGAACAGGTAATTATCATCCAATTACCGCGAAAATTTATACTGATTTATCATTATTTACCGCAGATAAAGCATTGGGTTCTGATGCAGGTAAATTGTTTAATTATGTTACGGGCTATGCGGTTCCAAATGATATGGAAAAACTATTCATGAGCCCTATTTCATTAAAATCATCCCTATTGGGTTTGATAAGTAATGAAATTACAAACGCAAAAAAGGGTTTACCTGCCGCTATTTGGGCAAAATTAAATGCTTTAATTGACCGTGAAGTTATTGATAAATTGTATGAGGCATCAAGTGCGGGCGTAAAAATTGATTTGATTGTTCGCGGCGTCTGTGGGCTTCGCGCTGGTGTTCCTGGTCTTTCTGAAAATATTAGTGTTAAATCAATTATTGGGCGCTTTTTGGAACATTCGCGTATTGTTTGTTTTGCAAATGGCAAACCTCTTCCAAGTAAAGAAGCAAAAGTTTTCATTTCGTCTGCAGACTGGATGACACGCAATCTTGAACGCCGTGTTGAAGCGATGGTGCCAATTGAAAACCCAACTGTTCACCGCCAAATTCTTGAAGAAATCATGGTAACAAATTTTGCCGATGAGGCCCAATCTTGGTATATGCAACAAGATGGGACATATTTGAAAAAAGCGCCAAAAGAAGAAAAAAATCCTTTCTGTGCACATGATTATTTCATTGCGAATCCTAGCTTGTCAGGACGTGGCCGCGCTACTAAAGATAGCCAAACACGTTCAAGACAGATAATTCGGTGATTGATTCTAAAGAAACCATAAATTTCAAACATGCAGTTATTGACGTTGGGTCAAATTCTGTTCGCTTGGTGATTTATCAAATCACTGGTCAATCATTTGTGCCAATTCATAATGAAAAGGTTTTGGCAGGGCTTGGGCGTGGGATTGATGAAACAGGCAACCTTTCGCCAATTGGTGTTGAACTTGCGCTTAATGCCATAAGACGCTTTAAATTACTTATCGATGCGCTTGATATAAAATCTTATGATGCGATTGCAACGGCGGCGGCGCGTGATGCCAATAATGGCGGCGAATTTATCAGAATAATTAATGAAGAAATCGGCCTTAACCTTCGTTTGATTAGTGGTGAAGAAGAGGGGCGTTTATCCGCAATTGGCGTAAAATATGGCGCACCAAAAGCAAAAGGCATTATGGGTGATTTGGGTGGTTCAAGCCTTGAACTTGTTTCACTTGATAATATTGAAAAGCGTGAATCATGGCACCTTGGGCCATTGGCAATTGGTGAGCGCGCACAATCACGTAATTTTACACGTAATATTTCTAATATAGAAAAATCAATTCATAATGAATTGGATGTTTCCCAAGTTTTAAAACTACCAAATACTGAAGAATTTCACGCGGTTGGCGGCGGATGGCGAAATCTTGCCCAAATTGCAATGTGGCGAAATAATTATAATCTGCATGTGCTTCAAAATTTCTCTATGAATCAAGTTCAGGCAATTGAATTGTGTGAATGGGTTATGCAGCAGCCGAAAAGGGTGATTGAAAAAATCCCCGGTATTTCCCAAAGGCGCGCAGATACATTGCAATATGCCGCACTTTTGCTTTTAAAAATTATAAAAGCCACAAATTGCAAAGAGATTTTGATTTCATCTTATGGTCTTCGTGAGGGCATTCTTAGTGAACGGTTTTTACAAACCAATAATCGCGACCCATTAATCGAAAGCGCATGGGGGATTTGTAAATCACGCCCTGAGGATGTTGATTTTGCCTATGCATTAAACGAATGGATAAGGCCATTATTAGTAGCAAAGAATTTTAAAATTAATAATGAGCGCGTTGAAATTTTATGTTTAGCTGCCTGTTTGCTTGCCAACATTGGCATTGGTTTACACCCTGATCACCGCGCTTTTTTAACATATCAATTGGTTTTACGCGCCCCGTATCCCGCCGTTACACATAATGAGCGCGTGT
>CAZKYS010000024.1:0-10190 GCA_964557085.1 uncultured Caulobacteraceae bacterium | reverse complement strand
GATATGAAGAATTTGGTTTCCGAATCGGTTCGCAAACGCCTTGATCAATTGGTTATCAATTGGTTTTACGCGCCCCGTATCCCGCCGTTACACATAATGAGCGCGTGTTTTTAGCGCGCACAATTGCACGGCGTTATGGCGCAAAAAATGATGAAATAAACGGCTTTGAATGTGCAAATCTTATATCAATTGAATATGCTGCTTTGGCGGATGTGATTGGCGCATCAATGCGCCTTGGTGCAAATCTTACATCCAATAGTTCGAAAATTATCAAACAAACAAAATTGAATATTCATAACGATGATATCGAATTAATTTTGCCAGAAGATATGAAGAATTTGGTTTCCGAATCGGTTCGCAAACGCCTTGATCAATTGGTTACAACTTATCGAAAAGCAGTGGTGTGACAAAACGCATTATTCCCCATTTTTAGGAATGCAATACAATAGCAAAACCAAATATAGGGAGTATAAAATGGTAAATGAAGCAACCCACCTTGACCACGCTTTAGAACAAGAATTTCAAGGTCATGCGCAAACCATACATTCATTAAAAGTTTCAAATGCGCATTTTCACAAATTAATGGAAAAAAACCATGATTTGTGGGTGCAAATCAAAAATATCCAAGCTGATGTAACCCCAGCCGAAGACAAAACTTTGCATGATTTGGAAAAGCAAAGACTTACAATTCTTGATGAAATTGCATTGATGATTAAAGCCGAAGAAGCAAAATAATCTATTGATTTTCTTCTGAAGTGGCCATGATTTCAATCATGGTCACTTTTCTTTTCTGGATTGAAAGCCCCATTTGACCATGCTTTAGCTTAATGGCTTTTTCACCAAAAACCTCACGGCGCCAGCCCTTTAAAGCCTCACAATCGGCATCATCATTGATAGCGATAGCTTCTAAATCTGCAACTGTTGCGATAAGGCGAGGGGCAACTTCCAATTCTTCGGAAACAGCACGTAATAATACTTTTAAAAGTTCAACAATTGCACCAATTCCATTTGGGTTTGGTTTTGGTTTGTGAACTTTTGGCGCAAATTCTTCAGGGCTTTCTAGGGCTTCGTTTAAAGCCTCCAATAAGGCCTCACCACCTTTTGAGCGTGCAAAGCCTTTTGGAACGGCGCGTAATTTTTCCATTGCATCCAAAGTTTTTGGTCTTTGTTCGGCAATTTCAAATATAGCATCATCTTTTAAGGCGCGGCTTCGTGGAATATCTTTTTCCTGTGCAAACCATTCACGCCATGTAGTTACCGCAAAAAAAGCCGCCAAATAATCGGTTGAAAATTTGCGTGGCTTCATGCGTTTCCATGCATTTGTTGGGGTTTGGTCGTATGATTCAAGTATGCTTAAGGCTTCCATTTCTTGAAGAACCCAATCTTTACGCCCCAAATCATCAAGTTTTTTAATCATCAATGGAAATAAATCCCGCAAATAAGTAACATCATGAATTGCGTATCTTATTTGTGCCTCTGTAAGTGGGCGGCGCGCCCAATCGGTAAAGCGCGATGATTTATCAACATGATGCCCAAGCATTGCCATTACTAAATTATCATAAGCAGCCTGTTCACCAAGGCCCAATGCCATTGCCGCAATTTGCGTATCAAAAATTGGGCTTGGCAATTTATTATTCATCAAACGATAAAGAATTTCCAAATCTTGGCGCGGTGCATGAAAAACTTTTAAAATGTTTTTATCACGCATCAAATCCAAAAGTGGGGATAGATTTATATCATCAACAAGTGGATCAACGGCAAATTCAACGCCTTGCCCTGCAACTTGTATCAGGCACAATTTCGGCCAATATGTAGTTTCACGCATGAATTCAGTGTCAATTGCGATGAATTCATTATTCTTTAGCGCATCACACGCTTCAATTAGTGCGTCATTGGTTGTAATAAGGTTCATAAAAAAGATTCTATGGCGTATTTATTCAAAATGTGCGAGGTTTTATTTGTCACACTTGATGAAACTTTGCAGTCGAAACCTTGACGAAACCCTTTTGTTTTAGTCTATCGCCATAAATCAGTACATGAAACGTGTATTCACACACTAAAGGTTTGAAATGAGTTTATATCGCACCCACACTTGTGGTCAATTAAGAAAAGAAAACATTGGTGAAACTGTTAAAATCGCGGGCTGGATTAATCGCCGCCGTGACCATGGTGGTGTTGCCTTTATCGATTTGCGTGACCATTATGGCATTACCCAAGTTGTGTGTGGACCAACCAATCCGCATTTTGAAAAACTTACACATTTACGTGCTGAATCAGTTATTTCAATCGAGGGTGAGGTTGTCGCCCGTGAAGGTGGCACTGAAAATTCAGAATTAGGAACGGGCGATATTGAACTTCGTGTTATTAATTTTGAAATTCTTTCAGAAGTAACACAAGAACTACCTGTTCCAGTGTTTGGCGAATTGGAATATCCAGAAGATATTCGTCTACGTTATCGTTTCTTGGATTTACGCCGTGAAACTTTGCATAAAAACATTATGCTTCGTTCGAATATCATTTCATCATTGCGCCGCCGTATGAATGAAGCGGGTTTCTTTGAATTCCAAACACCAATTTTGACTGCATCTTCACCAGAGGGCGCACGTGACTTTTTGGTTCCTTCACGTTTGCACCCTGGTAAATTCTATGCATTGCCGCAAGCACCACAACAATTTAAACAATTGATTATGGTTGCAGGTTTTGACCGCTATTTCCAAATCGCACCATGTTTTCGCGATGAAGATGCGCGCGCTGACCGTTCACCTGGTGAATTTTATCAGCTTGATATTGAAATGTCATTTGTATCTCAAGATGATGTTTTCGCCGCTATTGAACCAGTTTTATCGGGTGTATTCAGTGAATTCTCCACATGGGAAGCTGATGCGGCGCCATTTGTTCGTATTCCATATAAAGAAGCAATGCTTAAATATGGCTCGGATAAACCTGATTTGCGTAACCCATTGATTATCTCGGATGTTACCGAAGTATTTAAGCGTGATGATGTAACGTTCAATGCTTTTAAAGGCACAATTGCCAATGGTGGTGTTGTTCGTGCAATTCCTGCACCAAATACAGCTGATAAGCCACGTTCATTCTTTGATAAATTGAACGAATGGGCGCGAAAAGATATGCAAGCTGCTGGCCTTGGTTATATCACTTTTGCAGCAGGTGAAGCAAAAGGCCCAATTGCCAAATTCTTCACTCCAGAAGCATTGGAATTATTGAAATCACTTTCAGGTGTTGGCGAAAATGACACTGTATTCTTTGCATGTGATACAGAAGACAAAGCAGCCAAACTTGCAGGCCAAGCGCGTAACCGTATTGGTGATGAACTTGGAATTTGTGAAAAGAATGTTTATCGCTTCTGCTGGATTGTTGATTTCCCAATGTTTGAGTGGAATGAAGATGAGAAGAAGGTTGATTTCTCACACAATCCATTCTCTATGCCGCAAGGCGGAATGGACGCTTTGCTTAATCATGATCCACTTACTATAAATGCGTATCAATATGATATCGTATGTAATGGTGTTGAATTATCTTCTGGTGCAATTCGTAACCATCGCCCTGAAATCATGCTTAAAGCATTTGAAATTGCAGGTTATGGCGCAGAAGTTGTTGAAGAAAAATTCGGCGGCATGTTAAACGCATTCCGCTATGGCGCACCACCACACGGTGGCTTGGCACCGGGTGTTGACCGTATGGTTATGCTTTTGGCAGACACACCTAACATCCGCGAAGTAACAATGTTCCCAATGAACCAAAACGCACAAGATTTGATGATGCAAGCGCCATCAAATGTAAGCAATAAACAATTACGCGAATTAAGTTTACGGGTTGCGGTTCAGGATTAATAAAAAGGCCACCAAATTGGTGGCCTTTTTTCTATCTATCTTTTCTTGCTATCTACCTTTTCTTACAAGGCGGGACACTCAAACCTTCGGGAAGGCGGGTTTTGTCATCGCCACATGCACCATCTAATTGTGCACGTGTAAGGCCAATTGAATTTGATAAATCTGCACCAGAAAGGTTAGCACCTGAAAAATCATTTTGCGTAAAGCGGGTTTTATTTGCCCTAACACCGCGCATATTGGCATTAGAAAAATCAGCCTTGCTAATTTCCGCAGAATCTAAGCGAACACCAACAAGATTTGCATTATTAAATTCAGTTTCCCGTGCACGTATTGCCGTAAGGTTTGAATAGGCAAGATTAGAGCCAATAAATTGTGCATTATCCAAAATCGCACCTGTAAAATTACCGCGCGATAATGTTGCCCCTGATGCTTCTGTATTATTCAAAGTTGCACCAACAAAATTACCATTAAATATATGTGCTGCTTCTAATGATGCAAAGCCAAGGTCGGCACGGCTAAAGTCAGAGTTAGAAAAATTTCCACCGTCTAATTCGGCGCGGCGCATTTGTGCACCTGAAAATTGCGCACCAACAAAATTTCCATTATTCAGCCTTGCGCCACCAAGATTACGGCCCGCAAGGTCACAATTTATGCAAGAACCAGAAAATCCGCGCGAAAAAGTAACCGAATTTGGACGCCCAACTTTACCCCACGCGCTTACACCATCACCCCAACTAAAGGCCATAACATCGCTTGATATCATTGCCCCAAAGATAACAAAAGCCTGTAATAAAAAATGGTTTGATTTGGACATTCTAAATTATAGCAATAATTCAAATATTTTAACAATTAAATGACTGTTAGAATTAGTTATTTGGCTGATTTATTTCACACAAGAGCGCACATGAAGGCCGCGTGGCAATTCAGTTGCCTCATCGCCGCAAGCACCGTTTAATTGCGCCTGTGTTAAGCCACGTGCACGGCCAAGTTCTGCGCCAGAAATATTAGCGCCATTTAGATTCGCACGCGCGAAATTTGCACCGCTAAAATACGCACCAACAAGTGAAGCGCGTTCTAAATTTGCGCGTGAAAAATTAGCGCCAGTTGCACGAACACCATAAAGATTTGCAATTGATAAATCAGTGCCAACAAGATTTGAATAATCAAGTGTTGCAAGTGATAAATCAGATTGGCGAAGGCGCGCCCCAGCGAAGTTTTTGCGTGATAAATCTTGGTTCATCAAAGCCGCCTGAAATAGATTGCAGCCGGCGCATGATTTTTTACCCGCCATAACACCATCAATTTGGGATTGATTTTGTGCAAAGGCAGGGAAAGCGATTGTGCTTAGGGCTAAAGTGATTGCAACCAATTGTTTCATTTTCGGACACTCCGGTAATAAATGCTTTAAATGACATTATCTATGCATTAAACATGCCGTAAAATTGAGTAATCAAATCGCGTTAATACAAAGTGAATTTATAGGCATAGTCTAATTATTACTTTGACCTTTAATGTTTGTAATATCACTTATTGTTTTGATTTGACCACATGCGTCACAAATTGTGCCATCAATTGTTTTTTTAACGGTGAAATGACCACATGTATCACACGGATCACCTTGGTAATTTACTTCTTCTTTTACCAATCGCCCGGGTTCCACAAGCTTTTCATTTGAAATTTCGCGTTTTTTGCCAAATTGTGGTTGTATCAAATTATTTGGTATATTGCCGCGCGAAAAACCTTTTGAGATAAATTTTGATGCATCAAAATCTTCTTCATTTTCTTTTTCGCTATAATTGAAATCTGTTGGTGATGGGTCTGATGTTAAATCATATCTATCAAGATATGATACCGCAAGTTCACGGAAAAGATAATCTAGGATTGAACTTGCATTTTTGATTTTATCATTTCCGTCGACGCGGCCCGATGGCTCAAATTTTGTTCCAATGAATGCATCAACATATTCATCAAGTGGAACGCCATATTGAAGGCCAATTGATATAGCAATTGCAAAATTATTCATAAGGCTTCTGAAGGCAGCACCCTCTTTATGCATATCAATAAAGATTTCACCCAATTCGCCATTTTCAAATTCACCAGTGTGTAAATAAACTTTATGCCCCGCAACTTTTGCTTTTTGTATATAGCCTTTGCGCCTTTGCGGAAGTTTTTTTCTATTAACAGGTGTCTCAATTGTTTTTTCAACAATTTTTTCAACTTCAACTTTTTCAATGCGCGGTTCAGGTTCATAATTTCGATATTGATGATGCTCTTCACTTATATCGCTAATGCCTTTGCCTGTATTATTTACTTCGATACCTGGCCATTGGTTTGCATTGGCAATTTCTATATATTTTGCCAAAAATTTTGCACCATTTAAATCGTTTGATGTGTTGATATTATATGCAGATACATTATTAATATATGGCGCTATTGTGTTGTAAATTATATCTAAATTATCATTATAAGTTTGATTTAAAACAGGTGATAAATTGTTTTTTCTCGCTGTCACCAAAAACCCATTTATTAGCTTCATCAATTTGGAATTCGTCAAATCCAATTTCTTTTAAAAGGCAAAATTCAGGTTCAATAATTTTATTGATATCGTATCCTGTAATACTTTGGCAAAATTCAATTCCTAAAATCCATGGATTTATTACATCATATAAATTTCGCTTTTTTGGTATTTCATCTGCGATTGCGGCGATTGCATCATTATCAAAACCAAGTGCACTTAAATTACTATAATTAATTATTGGGCAATTTGACAGGCTTTGACGGCCTAATAGATTGTCATAGACCTCCTCAAGCTCTTGCCCAATTATTTCGCACGAATTTATAACGCAATTACGAATTCCAATTCTGGTTTCACTTGCATTAATTGAGGTTTCAATTCTTAGATTTTCAACTGGTTTTATTCCGACGGATTCTGCGCCTAAAATTGCACAAATTGTTTCATTTTCTTCAGTTTGAAAATATATCTTTTTATCAAATCCAAGACCAATTATTGTGTTTTCAAGTTGAGATAATATATCATCAATATTTTGCGCATCATAAATTTTGCCCATTGACATAATGGCAGCAGCAAGACTTGTTATACCAATCGAGATTTCCGCATCTTGATTATTTAATGCTTCAAAACATGCAAAAACCTCAAGTGAAATCTGATTGAAATCTAAGTTTCCAGCGGTAACATATTCTTGAAGGTTTAAACTAAAGCTGTTTTCAATAAGTTTTGAGTTAAAAAATATCTGTGCATGGGTATCAATTAAGTCGCAAAGAAATTTATTATTTAATTTGTTTTTTATCGCATCAAAATTGATTTTTGGCCTTTTAGTTTCATTTTCAATAAAACTAATAGGAAAATCAGTCGGCTGTTGCTGCATTGAATTTTCAATTGCACGTTTAATTATTGCCGCAGGAACACCGCGCCCAAATGATTTTGCGATTACTTTTGCAAGTGCGGGGTTAGATTTTGGGTCAAATTTACCTTCACCCATAGCCCGACCGATTGCATCATCAATATCTTCGATTGACTGATTGATAATATTATTACCAGTATATGAGCAGGCAATCCGATATTGGCGCGCAATTTCATCATGTATTGCAAAGCTTGCTTCATCAGAATTGCTTATTGGTCCTGATTTATCACCTGATGCTTGTCCAATTATTTTATTAAAGAATATACGCCTGCGTAATGTTGCAACTAATATAATATTGTTGATATTATTTTTGTATGCATTTGAATTATCAGATAAAAAATAATGATTATAAATGTTATGAAGATGAATTGATAAATCATCATTATCATTCATTTTAAGTGCAAAAAAAGCCTGTTTGACGCAATCTAATGGCCAATTTATCGGTGCAAAACATGTTATTAGATTGCCGAAATCATCAATAGCAATTTCACGTTTTGCCTGCGCCGGTAAATCTGAAGTTACGTCAAATGCTTTGTGCGAGATCATTTGTCTCAAGTCTTCAGCGCGCAGTGGAATTATACTATTTTGCGTCATTTTTTTGCCAAGTTCGAATCAATGGTTAATTTGCTCATAATTCGGGTAAAACTACAATCTTTTTGTGCTTTTTTATTGGTGGCGATTTGATGTAATAATACTAATTTACTAGTACCTTTCTGGCGTTTTATAGTTTTAAATTGCACAAAATTAAACTTTGTGTGGCTTTTAAGATTGAGTTTATTTTGATATGCTCTAATAACTTTTGAAATTAAGATTCAAGGTGTTTAATGCTTAAGAAAATTTTCACATGGTGGAATGGCGCTACTATTGGTGCATTGTTTGATATTGGTCGTCGTGCAAAAAAAGTTGGCGAAGATGAATATGGCAATTCATATTTTGAAGAGCCGCATGCAACTGTTGAAGGGCGCAAACGTCGTTATGTGATTTATAAAGGTTATGCAGAACCGTCAAAAATCCCTGTGGATTGGCATGGTTGGATGCATTACACATTTGACGAGCCACCAACAAAAGCACCTTTCAAATTAAAAAGTTGGGAATTACCGCATCGTCCAAATTTAACAGGCACATTATTTGCGTATAAACCTGATAATAGTTTGGCTAATGCTGGTAAAAAGCAAGAAGAAAAGAATTCCTACGAATCTTGGAGGCCGTAAATGGCAACCAAAAATGTGCTAAAATGGATTGTTCCAAGTGCTCTAATAATTTGCATTGTTGGATTTGTATCAATTCATTATTCTTTTGCACAACAAGCGGGAAATGACGCGCAACCTAATATTCCACTTGCACCTGAAAATAATAAGAAAAATGATCAACCCAATACCGGTGTTGACCCTGAATTAGTTCAAGTCAATGAACCTGATAGCGTTGACCTTGACCCATCATTAGCAAGTGCGAATGATGACAATAAAACAAAAACCAAAATCGACCCCGACAATGTTAATGAATTAAAGCAAGCGCTTGGTGGGGATGATAAGAAATCAGAGAATTCAGGGCTTGTAATGCCAAAATTGGTTGGTGCAAATATACCGACAATCCCTGTTAATCTATTGTTTCCACAAGGCCAAACACAACAAGTTGCAAATACCAAAATTGAAGAATTATCTGGTACTAGTGTGTTAATGCTTGGCACTGATCGGTCAACTGGGCAATCTTTGAAATTTAGAATTCCTGTTGGCTCGGCGGTTAAGTATCAAAATATAAATATCGCAGTAAGCGCGTGTTATAAATCGCGCCCTGATTCATTGCCTGAATCTTGGGCTTATGTTGATGTTGTTGATATGGGTGAGCCGCAATTGCCACAGGTTGCCGTTCTTGCGCAAAGAAACCGCGCCAAAATGCGCGAGGCAGAAGGGCCACATCGTTTACGTAAAGGTTGGATTATTGCTTCAAGCCCTTATGTAACAGCAATTGATCATCCAGTTTACAATATTTCCCTTTTGGCTTGTGAAGGTGGGCAAACTGTTGCCCCTGTTACAACTACTGATTCAACAAAGACAGACAATAAGGACCAGAACAAAGGTTAGCACCTTGTTCAAGTTCTTCTGTAAAGTTTTTGGTTGGAAATTCACATTCACTTTCTAATGCTTTTGAAAGCAAAACTTTAAATTCTGTGCGCGGAATTTCCATTATGCCAAATTGTTCAAGATGATCATTATGAAATTGTGCGTCCAATAATTTATAATTTGCATATTTTAATGCGCCAACAAGGTGAACTAAGGCAATCTTACTTGCATTTGTCATTGTGCTAAACATGCTTTCTCCAAAAAAAGCGGCGCCAATAGAAACGCCATATAGGCCACCCACTAATTCATTATCATTCCATACTTCGATAGAGTGCGCTTTACCAATACGGTTTAGGGCATCGTAAAGTTGAATAATTTTGTCATTAATCCATGTTTGTTGGCGTGTTTCACGGCTTTGTGCACACGCCTCTATTACCGACCTAAAATCTTTATTTGCGGTGATTTTAAAAGGTGATTTTCTTATCTCACGTTTTAAACGTTTTGGAATGTGGAAATTGTTTAAATCAAATATACCACGAAATTCAGGGTCAATAAGCATTATGCGCGGGTCATCGCGCCCATCTGCCATTGGGAATATACCTTGTTTGTATAATTCGATTACTTCGTTGGGGCCAAAATATTCAAACAAATTTCACCCCATAAATCCATTATTCAGGCTTATTGCTATCCATCCATTTTTCAAGCCAGTGGATATTATAATTTCCATCAATAATATCACGCTCTTGTAATAGGCGCTGAAATAATGGCGTGGTGGTTTTTGTTCCACCAATTACAATTTCACCCAATGAACGTTTAAGGCGCATCAAGCATTCGGCACGATTCTTACCATGCACAAT
>CAZKYS010000023.1:0-25696 GCA_964557085.1 uncultured Caulobacteraceae bacterium | reverse complement strand
TTTGCAATTCGCCCGCTTAGAAATAATAATATGCGCGGTGCTGTAAATAAAAAAACAATAAATAAAGCAAAACCTTGTGCTGTCGTAATGCTCGCAAGTATAGAGCTTAGGGTTTGGTATAGTGAGAAGCTAGCCTCTGAAATCGGATTAAAAAACTCCATTTTGTTCCCCAAACCCTTGCCACCTAAGGTATAAGTTTAGTTGGCAATATTGAAGAGTCGAGTCATTTCATTAAATTTATATGCAAATTTTATTGTTTTGAATATTTGCTTATAATTGAATAGGTGTTCATGCCTATTCTTCCATTAAATTTAAGGTTATTATCTTTGAAAAATTGCAAAATTGCTTCATTGGCTTTTTTACCTAGAATTCCATCAATTACACCAATATCATAGCCATTTTCTAATAATATTTTTTGTATTTCACGCTTTTGGGCGCGGCTTAGACCTAAATCATCGGTTGGCCATTTGCCATAAACACCTTTTGACCCCTTTATTCTGTCGGCAATCAAATTTACCGCAAGGGCGTATGAAATTGCTGGATTATATGAATAGACTGCGTCAAAATTTTTGCCAACTAAAAACCATGGGCCATTTTGACCTGCTGGTTTGATTAATCCGTAATTGCCATATTGTGGTAATTCTTTGCCATCTGCGCGTTTGAAATTATGTGATTTCCAATATGATATTGTTTTTTTATGTTTTCTTGAGCTGGGGCCATTGAAGTTCTGTGGGATAATTTCAAAACCCCATTCTTGACCCTCTATCCAGCCCGATTTTTTTAAGAAATTCGCCGTTGATGCAAGTGCATCCTTTGGTTCTTCTATTATGTTCTTAATACCATCATTATTGCCATCAATTGCAAGGCGCAAAAATGTGCTTGGCATGAATTGGGTTTGCCCAAACGCACCAGCCCAAGAGCCAACAAATTTTTCATGTGATATATGCCCGCTTGCTTCAATTCTTATTGCGGCAATTAATTCGGATTTGAAATATTTTGCGCGTCGTGTTTTTGAACATCCAAGAGTGGATAAAGCGTCAATAATGTTTCTTTTACCAATTATTTTTCCATAATTGGTTTCCATTCCCCAAACACCAAGTATGGTTGCTTTATCAACGCCTGTTTTTTGTTCAATTTCGTTTAAGAAATCTCTATATTGATTTTGTGCATTGATGCCATCTATTGCGCGTTCATCATCAATTGCAAAGGCAAGATAATCCCAGATTTTTAAATTTGTTTCGGGTTGAACTTTTGATAATGCGATTATTTCGTCATTCGGGGTATTAATGTCTTTTATTGCCAATAATGCGGCATCATTTTGCGCACCATACGCAATCGCAGCTTTTGCCGCACCTAAAACGCATTTTTTAAACTCTATATTCTGTGCAAAGCATAAAGAAGGGAATGATAAGCCCCCAAAAATTAAAGTTAAAAATTTGGTTTTCAGATTTTTTTGCAAAACAAATACCTTTTGTAAGAAAATAGGTTCAAACTATAACACTTTTATTTTTATGTGGTCTTTTTCTTTAGCACCACTTGACCCATTAACAAATTGCGACTAACCACCCCGAAATCACAGGAGTTTCGATTGGAAAAATCGCCAAAATTTGCGCCCAAGATTACGGGTGCGCTTGTGCTTGCCGACGGTACAGTTTTTTACGGGCAGGGTTTCGGTGCTATTGGTGAAACAATTGGCGAAGTTTGTTTCAATACCGCAATTACCGGTTATCAAGAAATTCTTACCGACCCATCATATAATCAACAGATTGTGGCCTTTACTGCGCCACATATTGGTAATGTTGGCGCTAATGAGGGTGATGAAGAAGCATCAAGTAATAATGGAAAACATGGCGCAATTGGTGCAATCACCAAGGCAATTCCAACGCAGCCATCAAATTGGCGCTCGCAAACTGATCTTTCTGCTTGGATGGTAAATCGCAATATTATTGGCCTTGCGGGGATTGATACACGCGCTTTAACCCATATTATCCGTGAAAAAGGCATGCCACACGGCGCGATTGCCCATAATCCTGATGGTAAATTTGATATTGAAAACCTTCAAAAACGTGCACAAATTTGGGCAGGTCTTGAGGGTTCGGATTTAGCAAAAGAAGTTTCAACTTCAAACGATTTTGATTTTGCCGAAAAAATTTGGCATTGGCCACAAGGCGTTGAAGCCGTAAAAGACGCCAAATTCCATGTTGTTGTTATGGATTTTGGCACTAAAGCCAATATTTTGCGCGACCTTGGTGAAATTGGTGCGCGTGTAACTGTTGTTCCTGCGAATACGCCTGCGCAAAAAATTATTGATTTAAAACCTGATGGGGTTTTGCTTTCAAATGGTCCTGGCGACCCTGCTGCAACTGGTGAATATAGTGTTGCGGCGATTAAGGGCGTTATTGATGCCAAAATTCCAGTATTTGGAATTTGCCTTGGTCACCAAATGCTTGGTCTTGCATTGGGCGGTAAAACTTTAAAAATGAAGCAAGGCCATCATGGCGCAAACCACCCTGTTAAGGATTTGCGCACTGGTAAGGTTGAAATTGTTTCTATGAATCATGGTTTCGCGCTTGATAGTGCATCGCTTCCTGATGATGTTATTGAAACCCATGTTTCATTATTTGACGGTTCAAATTGTGGAATAAGCCATAAGACCAAAAAAGTATTTTCGGTTCAATATCACCCAGAAGCAAGCCCAGGGCCAAAGGATAGTTTTTATCTTTTCCAGAATTTTGCCAAAATGATGTTAGAAAACGCCTAAGTAAAGCGTTTACTATAATATATTCGCTTGACATCCCAAAATAATTTGCCCCAATGAGAATATGGCAAATTATAAAAATATAGAAATGTCACGTCGAAATATGGTTTTATCGCTTGGCTTTGGCCTTGGATTGCCATCTTTTTTATCGGCGTGTAGCGGTAAGAAAACAGCGGAAAAAGGGGTTTTGCGGGTTGCGCTTAATGGTGGCCCCGATTCACTTGATCCATTACGTGCAGAATTTGCAATTGCAGATTTATTGTTTCGCCAATTTTTATTGCCTGTTGTTGGCTATGGCGATGATGGTAAGCCATCAAATCAATTTTCGATTGCACAATCTTGGGCGGCGAATTCTGATTTCACGCAATGGAAGTTTAAAATCAAACCTGATTTGAAATGGTCAGATGGTTCGCCATTGGGCGCAAATGATGTTGTTGAAAGCCTTCAGAAATCTGCCGATTATAAAACCGCTTATCCTAATGCGCCTGAATTATATAATATTAAAAATTATCAGAATGTGAATTTGAACAAGGGTGACCCAAAAACCATTGGTGTTAAACAAATTGGCGCTGATGAAGTTGAAATCACCCTTGAGGGCCCAGATGCAGGATTTGCAGGGCGTATGCAGGAATTTTATCCAATCCCTGTTCATGCAATCAACAAATTTGGCGAACAATGGACCAATGTTGATAAAATTGTTGTTTCTGGCCCATTCATACCAAAAATCTATACGCAAACCCGAATTCGTTTTGAAAAAAATGAGTTGGGTGGCTGGGCTGCGCCAATGCCTGTTGCAATTAATATTGAGGCTGTGGACGACCCCGCAACCCGCATAAGGATGTTTGAGGCAGGTGACATTGATTTGGCCCAAGATCCTGCATTATTGCGATATTCAATTCTTGAATCAAAACTTGGCGATAAATTTAAACGCGTTAATGCGCCGCGTTTCATTTATATGAGTATGAATACCAAAAAACCGCAATTATCGAACCCATTGGTTCGTAAAGCGCTTTCGATGGCGTTTAATCGCAATATTGTTACGCATAATATTTTCCGTGATGCCGTTCATCCCGCAACCCGCTTTTTACGCGATCAGCCACCAATAAATCCTGATGTTGCGGGTGCAAAGGCGATTATGGAAAAACTTGGCTATTCAGCAACTAACCCACTTCGGTTCGAGCTTATTGTTACCAAGGATGAACGCGAACGTGCCGCCGTTGAAATTGCCAATGAATGGAAACAAATTTGGGTGGAGGCCACAATCGGAACCGTTGAATCAACCGCAATTTCTGCGCGCCTTAACGGTTTTGATTTTGATTGCGCCATTGTTAGGGTTGATAAGGGCATGAAATCTGATCCTGTTGATTTGATGGGAAGTTTTGCAACTGGCGGTAATGCCTATTCACACCAATGGCATAATAAGGATTTTGACGCGGCGTTGGAAAAAGTGCGCGGCATTGGCGATCCCGTAAAACGCCTTGAAGCGCTAAAGGCGGCGGAAAAATATCTTCTTGATGAAGTGCCAATCATGCCGATTTGGTTTGGTGATGGCGCATGGCTGCAATCTGATAAAGTAACAGGCGGCTATAAAAACATGCAACCAATCATTTGGCCAAGTTTGAAGATGGAAGGTTAAAGGGGATTATTTCTTCCCCTTTTTCCCAAGCATTTTTTCACCAAGTTCGAGGGCTTTTTTCATTTCTTCTTTTAATTCTTTGGGGGAGATGATTTTTATTTTTCCGCCCCAACGGAATAATACCCATGAAAGTTCTTTTAATGATGCGCCGTGCATAATTATTTCAAGGCCGCCGCTTTTAAGTTCTTTGATTTTTTGATTAGGGTGAAATTGCCATCTATAGGCCTCATCGGCATATTCAGGCAGGACTTCTAAAACCACTTCATGGGTTTCATCTTCTTGGAATACACCAAAAGAGCGTTCGGCAAATTGGCGCAGGGAAAATTCTTCGGGTGGGCCGCCAGCCGCATCCATGATTTTCGCCTCGCGAATTCTATCGATGCGCCAGACTTTTGGGCGTTCTTCAATTGATTTGTCGGTTTCGCGCGCTATTAAATAGGCTTCACCACCAAATAAAATGCCATAGGGAATTACTTCGCGGCGCAATTTTGATTTTGAACCACCTTCATAAAAGAATGAAATCTGGTGCAAGGATAGGATCGCATCGCGCAAAATATTCAAAGTATAGGCATCATATTTTGGCTTTGGCCCTGGGGTGATTGCAATCGCCTCGGCCTCCATGAGGGCTTCGATGTCGGTTGAAAGCCTTGTGCTGGCCTTTGTACCCATTGCTGAATTGATTTTGATTTCAAGTTGTTGAAGCGCATGGGCTTGGTCATTATTTTGCTTTTCCAATAATTCTTGGGCGATTTTTAATGCCGCCAATTCCTTCGCACTTGGGGCAAGAAGGAAGCTGTCAAAACGGCCAGAGATGCGCCATCTTTTGGTTGGCGGATCTGGAATTTCTTCCATTGTGTCAAACATCAAAAGTAATTGGTCGCGCATTCTTTCGGCGGTTCGGCGCCCAACCCCCATTTTATTTGCCATATCATCAAGGGTAAGCCCCATGTGTGAAACCGCAAGTTCACGGGCAAGTTCAATTAAATTGGCTGATTTTTCATGGCGCATGTTGAAACTCCTGCTTTTGTTCTAATATGCGTCCGAAATTGGCGCAAGTGTGTTTTATATTTATTCACAGGAAATATCGGAGAATAAAATGTCACAATCACTTGCAATCAAAGCGCCTTTCCAATCTGATTTATTTGGAATTCAAAAAGTTCGCCAAAAAATCCGTAATACTTTTAAAAAGCGTGAAGTTGATGGTCATTTAATTGCACTGATTCTTGCACATTCGGATATAAGTATTGATCTTGATAATGGTTGCGTTGGCCTTAAAATCTCTAAAACACAGGCTATGAGCAAGAATTTGGCGCGCACAATTGGCGATGCTTCAAGCGATATTTGTGATATTGTTATTATATGGAATGAATGGACTTCATCAATTGTAAATGTGCTTCATCAAAACCTTCACATTGATGCCCGTAATTGTGGTCAATTGCATTAATGTATATAGAGGCATTGGTTTGTGGCAAAAATCACTGATTGACATTGACTTTTGCATTATAAGGCTTTAGTTGCGCGCTCTACGTTTTAAATACAGTCTATAGAAAAGAGAAATTCGATGTCTCGCCGTTGCGAACTTACTGGTGTTGGCCCGATGGTTGGTCATATTGTTAGCCACTCAAACATTAAAACTAAACGCCGTTATTTGCCTAATTTGCAAGACGTTACATTGGCGTCTGATGCTTTAGGTCAAGGTTTCCGTTTGCGTATTGCTGTTTCTGCATTACGTTCGGTTGACCACAATGGCGGTTTGGATGCGTTCATTTTGAAATCTGACCCTTTGAAAATGTCAGATCGTGCGCGCAAACTTCGTAGCAAAATCAAAGCTAAATTGGCTACTGCTGCGTAATTTTTTTTTACGATATTCTTTTAAAAAACCCCGCTTTTTTCAAAGCGGGGTTTTTTGTGATTAATGATTTGGCGCACACATCATTGGCGGCGGTGGTGCCATGCTTGCTTGCTGTGGGTTACAATTACAATCAGGTTTGAATGTAAGGCTTTGACCACCCATCGCATTAACGATTTTACCAGTTTGTTCGCCATTGCGCCCCAAAACCATCATGCCTTGTGGCGTTGAAAGTCCGCGGCCAGTTACAAGTAATTCACCAGTGTTGCGGTTGGTTACGCTAAAGCTTCCTGTGCAACCTGTAAGATAAGAAACAGCATTATAATCTTGTACTGGCGGTGGTGCGATTATATTGCCTTGTTGCTCAACAACGCGCGGTGTTTCGATATGTTCAACACCTTGTGGGTGGTGTGCAAGTGGGCCGTCGCCGCGCGAACCATGACCCCAATTTGGAACATTTGGTTCATGCGCACAACCTGCCAAAGCGAACATAGCGCCAAAGCTTATAATTGCCGCAGTTTTAAAAATTTTATTCCTTACCATTTTTTACCCCTAAAAATTTGCAATACCTAATATTGATAGCACAAATAAAAAGTTTGTGATTAGTTTACCCCAATTTCGCGAAATAATTGATGTGTTTCTATTATCTGGAATAGTGTTTGCAGTTGGGCAATTGGAAAATTACATAAATTTGTTATACGGAGCGCGAAAGATAAAAAAATGAAATTAAGTGAAGAGCGTTTATTACGCGTAAGTGACAGATTTGAAGAAATTGATGCCCGCCTTGCAAGTGCAAGTGATGGCCCCGAAATCATGCGTCTTTCAAAAGAGCGTGCAAAACTTTCACCCGTTGCCGAAGCAATAAATAAATTACGCAGCGCGCGCAAAGAGCTTGCTGACCTTCAAGACATGATTGATAGTTTGCCAGCATCAGATGAAATGGCATTAATGGCGCAAGAAGAATTGCCACAAGTCAAAGAAAATCTTGAAAATATCGAACAAGAATTACAAATCCTGCTTTTGCCACGTGATGAAGATGATGATGCATCGGTAATTTTGGAATTACGCGCCGGAACTGGTGGCGATGAAGCGGCCATCTTCGTTGGTGACTTATTTCGTATGTATCAACGCTATAGCGCCAATCAAGGCTGGAAAATGGAAGTTGATTCCATGTCTGATGGTGATGCAGGTGGCTTTAAAGAGATTATCGCAACCATTAACGGCGATGGTGTCTTTGGTAAAATGAAATTTGAATCAGGCACACACCGCGTTCAGCGTGTTCCTGCAACCGAAACGCAGGGGCGTGTTCATACGTCTGCGGCAACGGTTGCAGTTTTACCTGTTCCCGAAGAAACCAATATCGAAGTGCATGATAAGGATATTCGTATCGATACTTATCGCTCATCTGGGGCAGGTGGGCAGCACGTAAACAAAACCGATTCAGCCGTTCGTATTACCCACTTGCCATCTGGCATTGTTGTTACGGCTTCGGAAAAATCGCAACACCAAAATCGTGCCAATGCGATGAAAAACCTTATTGCGCGCCTTTATGAAAAAGAGCGTGAAGAAAAGGCCAAGGCACGTTCGGATGCACGCGCTTCACAAGTTGGTTCGGGCGATAGGTCGGAAAAAATTCGCACTTATAATTATCCACAAGGGCGCGTATCGGACCACCGCATCAATCTTACACTTTATAAGCTTGATGATGTGATGGACGGCGGCGGTCTTCAAGATTTTGTGACCGCGCTTATTGCCGATGATACCGCAAAACGCCTTGCCGAAGAGGGTGAGAATTAGTTTTTCTTAGCCTTGAGGTATTTTGCCATGAAATTCCTTATTGGTATGTCCCAATATTTATTCATGAAAATACTAAACCCAATCATAAAGACCATCAAAATAATTGCCGAATATGGCGCGGTTTGATGCGCTGTAACACCCGCAAGTTTGCAAAAATAATATGCAAGGGTGATGAATGCAGTTTGCAGAACATAAATTGTATATGAAATTGGCGATAAAAAGTCGGTAATTTTTGCCAAAATCCCATTAAAATCAACCTTTGTTCCAACAATAAGCAAGAATGGATAAAGAATTAAAACGCAAAATAGCGAAATATAGGCATCCATATCGTGATTAATTTTGCCAATACTAAAGCTTAAACCCATCATCGCACAAAGAACAAAGCCGACAAATGGCAAATTATATTGCTTTTCAAAAAAGCCATTGCGCAAAATCTTAAATAACAAGACACCAAGGGTGAAGGAGAATGTGAAACGGCAAAAACCATATTTCAAATTTGATTTTATCCAACCCAAATCAAGGCCGCCGCGCGGATCTGAATGGAATGCCCCATAAATAAGGCCGATTGCCGATAAAATAACAATTGCCCACAACATCCAATTTTTAAGATATTTATAAGTGTAAGAAAGAAAAACCACCCCAACCATATCAACAAATAAATACCATGCTGGGCCATTAATTTGGAACATGAAATAAGGCGCAAATATATTTGGCCCCATGGTCAATGATATTAACCAAGCCTGCCAATATGGCATTCCTGCGGTGTTTACATTGGCGTGGGCGCCAAAATAATAAAACACACCCGATAATATTATTGATGCAAAATATAATGGATAAAGGCGAATGAAACGATTGATTATAACGCCCCACGCATCAGTTTTGCCTGCAATTAATTTATCACCCGCCGATGGCACAAAAACAAAGCCAGAAATCAAATAAAATAAATCAACCGCAAGATAGGAAGTATAAAGATTATAGCCCAAAAATTCTAATGCATGGCGAAAAAGAATAAAAATTGCTGCAACACCGCGATAAAAATCAAGCGTAATAAACCGTTTCATACTGCCCCCGTTTAAAAAAAACTATAGCATTTGATTCGTTATATAAAACTTGCTGCGCTGTAATTTATTTGAGAATTGAAATCATATTTAAATATGCGCGACGAGCCAACCTTCAAAGTCGAAAACAATCCATGAAACTGATATAATATTTTTCCAAAACTCGGCGTCAATTTTTAAGTTTTCATAATTTAAAGGTTCACGAATTTCCTTTAATTGAATAATGCATGAAAAATTAAGTGTGCTTATTATATCTATTCCAAAAAGCGTTTCATCTATGTTGTTTTTGTTTGGAATATATAAAACGCCGCCATTAACTTTTTTATATTTTCCATCATCCAGTCCAAATTTAAAATCTTCAACATCCCACCAGGCTATAAATAATAAATAATTGCATTTCCCATGCTTAAATTCAAAATCAAGCAAAATATCTGAAAGCTTTTTATCTAAATTTTCGTCTAGATTCCTGTTGTCAGGCGAATAAAAAATATTTTTATCATTTAGATTGTCGTTTTCCGGTATGGAAAAAATTGTTTTAGGCGAAAAATTTAAAGCCATTTCTTCAGCAAAGCCACCCGCTGCATCGCAAAAGCTTTTCCAAGCCGAGTAATTTTTAATGGGTTGATTTATATGCTTCATTAAAAAATGCTTTGCTAAATATTAAAGGTTGAAAATAAATACTATCACATTTTTTTTGATTGAGTTTGTTTCCATTGACATATTTTTAATATTTTATTCCCGTTTTAATTGTTTTTAAAGCTAAAATTACGCTTTACTACTATCAAATCCAATGGAGTGACTTATTTTCCCGTCGCAGACTTTTCTAGTAAAGGCGCAAAAATAATTTATTTCAACTTGAATACAAAAAAGCGGCGAGGGGTAATCGCCGCTTGTTTAAAGCAATAAATATTTTCAAAAAATTGAAAATATAGAATTAAGCTGCTTTCATGTCGCCTGTTGGGTCACGAAGAACATAGCCACGGCCCCAAACAGTTTCGATATAATTAGCACCGCCCGCAGCAGCCGCCAATTTTTTACGAAGTTTACAGATGAATACGTCAATAATTTTCAATTCAGGCTCATCTAAACCGCCATAAAGGTGGTTAAGGAACATTTCTTTTGTAAGGGTTGTTCCTTTACGCAAAGAAAGAAGCTCAAGCATTTGATATTCTTTGCCAGTAAGGTGAACGCGCATTTGGTTTACTTCAACTGTTTTTTGGTCAAGGTTTACAACAACATCACCAGTTTGGATTGTTGCTTGGCTATGGCCTTTTGAACGGCGAACAACGGCATTAATACGTGCAACCAATTCATCTTTGTGGAATGGTTTTGTAACATAATCATCGGCGCCAACACCAAAGCCACGAACTTTAGTATCAATATCTGCAGAACCAGAAAGAATAAGGATAGGTGTCCCAACGCGTGAATTACGCAAAGTACGAAGAACGTCAAAACCATTCATATCAGGAAGGTTTAAATCAAGAAGTATGATGTCATAATCAAACAATTTACCAAGGTCGATGCCTTCTTCACCCAAATCGGTTGTATAGACATTAAAACCTTCAGACTTCAACATAAGCTCTATCGCCTGTGAAGTGGCACGATCATCTTCAATAAGAAGTACACGCATTATTTACCCCCTAACGCGCCCATCAAAATGATGGGTCTCCAGCAAAAAACAATTTCTGCGCAAATCACGCAAAAAAACGAATTATTAATTTTTACCTTTTGCGCGGTCTGGTTTAAGAAAAGTTAATTTTTTTGCGCAAAATGTAAGAAATCATTTAATTTTGTTAAGAATCACAGTTCGCGAATCGTGACAAGCGGTTTTTTCAAAGAAAGTGCCGTAATGTTTTCGCTTTTAGGATGTGAAAAAGCCCGATGCGCCTGAAGAAATTGGTTAATGACATTAATAAACTGCCTACTGCAAATTATGAAGGCAGGGTCACTGCCGTTAATGGTTTGATTGTCGAGGCAATCGGCCCACCCCAAGCCATGAGCCTTGGTTCGCGTGCCTTTGTTGAAACACCGCAAGGTTTGGCGCGGCTTGAAATCGTTGGTTTCCGTGATGGTCGTGCCTTGATGATGCCGTTTGATGCGGTTGAAGGTTTGCGGGCGGGGTCGGTTTTAAGCTTTGAACCATCTGCGCCGACTATTTCACCATCAATGTCGTGGCTTGGGCGCATTATTGATGCGTTCGGCAATGCAATTGATGGCAAGGGCGCTTTATCGCATGGTGTCGAATCAATTTTGATTAAGGGTTCCCCGCCACCATCACAAAATAGAACCCGCGTTGGAACGCGTATTGAAACCGGCGTTCGTGCAATGGATGCATTTTGCGCAATCTGCCGTGGGCAAAGGATGGGTATTTTCGCAGGTTCGGGCGTTGGTAAATCGGTTTTGATGTCCATGCTTGCAAAAGGTGCGGATACTGATGTTATCGTAATCGGCCTTATTGGTGAACGCGGGCGCGAGGTTCGTGAATTTATCGAAGATTCTTTGGGCGAAGAAGGTTTGCGCCGTTCGGTTTTGGTGGTTGCAACATCGGATGAAAGCAGCCTTAAGCGCCGCCAAGCCGCTTATACAACTATGGCGGTTGCCGAATATTTCCGCGATCAAGGCAAGCAGGTTTTCTGCCTTATGGATTCGGTAACACGTTTTGCAATGGCACAGCGTGAAATCGGCCTTGCGGCGGGGGAGCCGCCAACCACCAAAGGCTATACGCCAACAGTATTTGCTGAATTACCAAAATTATTAGAACGCTCTGGCCCTGGTGTGCCGCTTGAAGATGGGCGGGCGGGTTCTATAACTGGCTTGTTCACAGTTTTGGTTGATGGCGGCGATCATGATGAACCCGTTGCCGATGCCGTGCGCGGTATTTTAGATGGGCACATGGTTTTGGAACGTGCAATCGCAGATAGGGGGCGTTATCCTGCGATTAATATTCTAAAATCTGTTTCACGTCTTATGCCCGAATGTCACGAACCACATGAGCGCGAATTAATTAAAGAAGCCAAAAATGCATTGGCAAATTATTCCGATATGGAAGAATTAATCCGCCTTGGCGCCTATCGAAAAGGGGCAGATCCAAAAATCGACAGGGCAATAGAATTAAATGAACCGCTAGAAACATTCCTATCGCAAGGGAAGAATGAACGCTCAACTTTCACTGAAACATTTGAAAGTTTACAACAAATTCTGTCAAATTAACAAATTGCAAATAGTTTAGGCGCTTTTTCTTAACTTTCTTGTGTTACTGTTGGGAATAACAACAATTCTGGGTAAAGATTAGAGGGTCAAATGAAGTCAGTAGAGACTTTGATAAAATTAGCGAAGCATAAAGTTGATAGCGTTCAAAAGTTAATTTTGGCCGCACAAAAGATTGAATCTGACCTTTTGAAACAACTTGATGATTTAGATATTCAAGTTGAAAAAGAACGCAAGATTGCCGAAACTAATCATGATTATGTTGGCTCTTACAATCAATTTACAAAATCTGTTAAATTGCAGAAGGCCAATGTGAATGCATCTCTTGACGGTGTTCGCGAGCAATTGCACGCACTTGATGATGATTTGAAAATTGCATTTGAAGAACAAAAGAAGTTTGAAACCCTTTTTGAGCGCCGCGCACAACATGCCGCCGACCAGCGCAAAGCCCGTGAATTAAAAGTCATGGATGAATTTGCAATTACAAGATCGCGCAGAGCATAGATAGTTCGTGATCTAAAAAAGCAATGCGGCCTTTTGGGTCGCATTTTTTTTTGTGCAATTTTTTCGTTGTGCGACAGTTTTGCCTATTGCAATTAAGAATTATTCGCAATAAGAAGCATGCTTATTGCGAATGACTTGCAACTAGATGGGGAATTAAATGTCGCTTAAACGACCACAAGGTTTACGAACTGAATTATTTTTTGGCGCAATTGCCGCAATTACAAGTGCTTCTGCTGGTGTGAATTATGCTTTTGCCGATGAAAAACCGCCGCACGAAACAGTAATTGTTACAGGGGAACGCAAAACCGATAATCCTTATGCTGATAGTAAGTCACCTTATCGCGTTAAAGAAAGCGCGTCTGAATTATTAGTTGAATCTGTGCAAGATACGGCAAAATCAATTCAAATTCTTCCTAAAGATTTACTTGATGATATGGGCATAAGCACGTTTCGTGATTTATTTCGTACCCAACCCGGCATAACACTTGGCACAGGTGAGGGTGGAAATGCCTTTGGCGATAGAGTGTTTGTGCGTGGCTTTGATGCGCGAAATGATGTTTATATTGATGGCGTGCGTGATCCAGGGGTTAGCTCGCGTGAAATGTTTGCAACCCAACAAATAGAAATTCTAAAAGGCCCATCGTCAACTTTTGGTGGTCGCGGCACAACGGGCGGCGCAATAAGCCTTATCTCAAAACAGCCAAAATCATATAATGTAACAAGTGTTGAAACCACAATTGGCACACAAGATACCAAACGCGTTACAATTGACACAACAAAAATCATAAATGATGAAATTTCGGTTCGCCTTAATTTAATGGGTCATGATGGCGAAATTGCGGGGCGCGACCATACTTATAATAAACGCTTTGGCGCAGCTTTCGCACTTTTATATAAACCAAGTGACAGTCTTAAAATTAATGCCGACTATTACCATCTTAATACTGATTATATGCCTGATTGGGGTTTTGCGTGGGATGTTGCAAATGGCGCGCCAATCAATGTGCGCAAAGAAAATTTCTATGGTTTAAAATATCGTGATTTTGGGAAAACTTTTTCCGATGTTTATACTTTAAATGTTGAAAAGCAATTTAGCGAAAATCTTTCTTTGCGTTCAATAACACGGTACGGGCAAACTTCAAATCAATATCAAGTTTCGGCGCCGGGCGGTGGTATATTAGTGATGACATCGGCAATTAAAAATGCCGCCAACACCCTAACAAATGCCAATATTGGTGATTTGGTTGTAAGGCTTTCATCACCTGCACGTGATCAATTAACCGATTATGTGACCAATCAAACCAGCATTCGCTCAGAATTTAATACAGGCGCGTTAGAGCATATTTTGGTTGGCGGTATTGAAATAAGCCGTGAAAAAACCCGTATGTTAAATTATTCATTCCTTGAATGTGGTTCGGGCACTTGTTCAGTTTTGGGCGGTGGTAATATTCCGAATGTTTATCAATCTTTGGCAAATCCTGATTTTTATCTGCCTTGGCCTGCTGATGGGCGGCAAAAAGTTGGGCAAACCAATATTAAAACCGACACAAAGGCGCTTTATTTCATTGATTCAATTCATTTGGGCGAAAAATGGATTGCAACAATTGGCGCACGCCAAGATTATTTTGACACTTCAAGATATTCGGTGTCATTTAACACAAATCCTGCGGCAGCGCCCGTAAGTTCTGAAAGTCAATTCTTAAGCTATAATCTTGGCTTGGTTTATAAACCGATTGAAAGCGTAAGCCTTTACACAAATTACGGCACATCCAAAAACCCACCATGTGAGCAATTGGATTCAACAGGTGTTGAATATGGCGGCTGCACCACATCAACCAATGCGATTGACCCGATTGAAAACCGTTCTTTCGAAATTGGCGGCAAGTTTAATGTTAATGGCCATTTTGACGTAACCGGCGCATTCTTTGCAATGGACAGGAAGGGTGTGCCATCGGTTGTAAGTAATATTCTATATCTTGAAAAACAAAGTGTTCAGGGCGTTGAATTTACTGCCTCTGGCAATATCAATAAGAAATTATCGATTTATTCGGGCTTTAGCATGCTTGAAACCAATACGGATGAAAGCACAAATCCAAACTCACAAAATCTTGGCAAAGGTTTTGCCAATGTTTCAGAAATGAGCTTTTCATTGACCGCAAAATATCAATGGAATGAAAAATTCGCGCTTGGCGGAACATGGGTTTCACAATCAAAGAAATTTGGCGGAACATATTCTGCGGGTGCTAATTTCCTTGATGGCTTTAATCGCATCGATTTAATGGCGCAATATGAATTGGGTAAGGGCAAAGAATTACGCTTTAATGTTCAAAATTTAACCGATGAAACTTATTATGATGCGCTTTATCGTTCGGCATCACCATTTGTTTATGTTGCCCCTGGCCGTTCCATGAGCGTTACATTTGATTGGCACTTCTAGGAGGATGATATGCTTATTGTAATTCCTGAAATTTTTTCAAAAGCGCAAGTCGGTGAAATCCGCGCTCTGCTTGATGATAGCCAGTGGATTGATGGCAATCAAACTTCTGGCGCGCAGGCAGCTCTTGCAAAACAAAACAAACAAATCGCAATCGAAAGTCAAATTCGTGAGCAATTGGGTAATGAGATTTTATCAGCACTTGGAACAAATCCATTGTTCTTATCGGCGGCCTTGCCCAATAAAATCTTACCACCATTATTTAATCGTTATGATGTCGGTGATGGTTTTGGCATTCATGTTGATAATGCAATCCGCCCAGTCATTGGCACAAAAGAGCGCATCCGCACCGATTTATCAATGACAATATTCTTTAGTGAACCCGAAGAATATGATGGCGGTGAATTAATAATCGAAACCCAATTTGGTCCCCAATCGGTGAAATTAGAAGCAGGTTCGGGGATTTTATACCCATCCACAAGCCTTCATAAAGTCACTGAAGTAACACGCGGTTCGCGCATTTCATCATTCTTCTGGATGCAAAGCATGATACGCGATGAGGGTGAACGCACAATCCTATTCGATCTTGACCAATCAATCCAAAGACTAACAATGGAATTAGGTGCAAAAAGCCCGCAAATAATCGCTTTAACCGCGACTTATCATAATTTAATTAGGAAATGGGCGCAAATGTAGTAATACATATTTTTTAATTAGGAAAAAAATGATAATTCGCCGTGAAGAACCAAATGATATTGCCGCCATTCACACAGTCAATGAAGCGGCATTTCCAACAAGTCTAGAAGCCAATTTGGTTGATGATTTACGCGCAGAGGGTGATGCTATAATTTCGCTTGTCGCAATTGATGGCGATGACATTATAGGTCATATTTTACTTTCCAAGATGGATGCGCCGCTTAAGGCACTTGGCCTTGCACCTGTTGCTGTTTTACTAGAAAAACAAGGCAATGGAATTGGTGCGGCGCTTATTAAATCTGCAATCAAACAAGCACAAGATGATGGTTGGGAAATCATTTTTGTTTTGGGCAATCCCAAAATTTATGGCAAATTTGGCTTTGACTTGGAAATTGCGAAAAATTTTAATTGTGCATATTCAGGGCCGCATTTTATGGCGCAATATTTGAATGAAGATTTAGCAATTAAAAATGGCGATGTAGCTTACGCGCCTGCATTTGCGCGTCTTGGTTAATTAATCTTCCCACGCATCCAATATTAAGCCCGCAAGGCGTTTGGCACTGGCGGGAACAAGGCCACCGGCGATAAAGGGGCTGGCGCTGGCTTGAGAGAATGCATATTCAAGGCCATGAAAGGCGTTAATGAAACCCGCGCGGCGTTTGGTTAAATCAAAGCGGGTAAGTATTGCGCGCTTTGCACCAATTTCACCAAAGCCAATTGCCAAATCGCGTAAATCATCATGGCGAAAATCGCATGGCGCGCAAAATACAGGTTCGGCCTTTGTGTCCTCAATTAGATTTTGAAGAACGCGCATAGATGCTGGTTCAATCGGGCTTGCCGCCGCGCAATCAATTATAACAACTTTACCCGAATCAAGCCCTGAATGAACAAGATTGCGCGCAATATTTGAATTATCGGCATAATTAAAGCCACAGCCAAGTTTTTTGGCAAGCATTTTCAATTGCTCAACCCCGCCTTGACGTTCGGTATCGGTGGAAATTATCAAAACTTCGGCATCAGAGCTTAAGGCACGTGCCGCAAGTTTTGCCGCTGTAATGGTTTTGCCGCAACCTGCGGGCCCAACAAGGGCAATGGCATTATTTGGCGCGCTTTGAATTGGTTTAAAATCAAATTCGGCGTCCAAAATTTCAATCAATGTTTCACGCGGATTTTTATCTTTCAAATATTGCGCAAATGGTTTGATTTCTTTTAACGAAAGGCCAGATTTTGCCAAAATCGGCACTAAATCATGAAGCTTTTCTTTTGGCTTTGACGTTTGCACCGCGCTTGATTTTGTTGGTTTTGCTTTAACCAAATTATCAATGCCATGAGTTTTGGATGGCTTTTCTTTTGGCGCGCTTTTCATTTTTTGCGCTTGTTGCAAAAGTGACGCTTTTAATGCCGCTTTTTCTTTGGCTTGTAATTCTTCTTCATGCTTGAAGACATCATAACGTGGGCTAAGGCCAGTTTGTGCAAAACCATCGCGCCCATTTTCAAAACCCTGTGACTTGGTTTCGTTTGAGGTTGCGGTAACTTCAATTTTATCGCCCAAATTGCGCCATGAAACAATTGTCGCATTGGGGCCAAGTTTTGACTTAACCTCATGCATTGCCTCTTGCAAATTGTTGGCGATTAAAGAAATCATTTACTAAACAGTTCCAAGCGTTTTTAATTTTGCTTTCGGGTGGATTTCATTTTGGCTCATGACCACGGTTTGCGGTCTGAAACGCTCTATTAATGAGCGCACAAAAGGGCGAACCCCACCAGAAGTAAGAATAACAGGCACTTCACCTAATTGTGCCGCTTTATCAAGGGCATTGCGCACTGCATTTACAAATTCATGAACTTGCGATGGCGCAAGTGCAAGTTGTTTATCGCCCCTGTCGCCCACTATTGCCTCGCTAAATGATTGTTCCCAATGTGGTGAAAGCGCCAAAATTGCCAAAGAGCCATCAGGGGCACGGTTTTGCCAACATAATTGACGGGCAAGGCGGGCGCGAACATGTTCAACCAATGAAATCGCATCAAGCCCTTGGCCTTCCATAATTGCCTCAACAATTGTTGCCAAATCACGAATTGAAATACGCTCTTTAAGAAGTGATTGAAGAACGCGTTGGAATAATGCCCATGAAACTTGTGAAGGAACCATTTCTTCAACAAGTTTTTGATGCTCTTGCGAAAGTTGTTTAACAAGGCGTTGCACTTCTGAAACTGAAAGAAGCTCGCTCATATTGTCTTTGATAACTTCGGTTAAATGGGTTGTAAGAACTGTTGCAGGGTCAACAACTGTATAGCCACGGAAAACCGCTTCTTCGCGGTGATCCTCGGCAACCCATGCCGCAGTTAGGCCAAATGCAGGTTCGGTACAGGCTTCACCCGGTAAAGATGGTGGATTGCCTGATGGGTCCATTACCAAAAGCTGACCAAGGCGAAGTTCACCACTTCCGGCATCCATTTCTTTTACGCGAATTGAATAACCATTATTGGCAAGTGCCATATTATCCAAAATGCGCACAGATGGCATGATGAAACCTAAATCTTGCGCTAATTGGCGGCGTAAGGCTTTGATTTGGTCGGTTACGCGTTTACCTTGAATTTCGTTCACAAGCCCTAATAGGCCGTATCCAAGCTCGATTTTTAATTCATCAATTGCCAATGCATCGGTAATTGGTTCTTCGGCATCGGCGGCTTCGGTGGCGGCTGCGCTTTCTTCGGCACTAGCTTTATCGATAATATTTTGTTCGCCAGTTTTGATTTGCTGCCATGCTTTATAGGCAAGATAACCTGCGCCTGCGCCAATTGTCCAAAATGCAAGCAATGGCATACCAGGTATCATACCTGTTACGATTGCAGTTGCAGAAACCATGCCTAATGCTTGTGGTGAGCCTGCCATTTGTTTGACAAGGGCTATTTCAACGCTTTCTTCAACCCCTGCTTTTGAAACCAAAAGACCTGCGGCAACTGAAATGATAAGCGCTGGGATTTGTGATACAAGGCCATCACCAACCGTTAATTGTGTATAGCTTGCGCCCGCCTCTGCAATTGAAAGGCCGTTTTGTGCAACGCCAATAATAATGCCGCCAATGACATTGATTGCGGTAATCAAAAGCCCTGCGATGGCATCGCCGCGTACGAATTTAGATGCACCATCCATCGCCCCAAAGAAATTGCTTTCGCCCTCTAGCTCTTTGCGTTTGGCGCGCGCTTGGTCTTCATTGATAAGGCCAGATGATAAATCGGCATCAATTGCCATTTGTTTACCTGGCATAGCATCCAAGCTAAAACGGGCGGCAACTTCGGCGATACGGGTAGAGCCTTTGGTGATTACAACAAAATTCACGATAATTAGAATGATAAAAACAATCAAACCAATTACGAAATTCCCGCCCATGATGAACTCACCAAAGGCATGAATAATTTCACCTGCTGCATTTGTTCCTTCATGTCCATGCCCCAAAATCAAGCGGGTAGAGGCGATATTAAGGCCAAGACGAAATAGGGTTGTTACCAATAAAATTGACGGGAATGATGAAAATTCAAGCGGCTTTTTCATGAAAAGCGCACTCATCAAAATCAAAACCGATGTTGAAATCGATATTGCTAACATGAAATCAAGCATCATCGATGGCAATGGAACAATCAAAAGAACAATAAGGAATACAACGCCAATACCAACCGCAACGTCGCCGCGCATCATACCACGCATAACGTCGCTAAATTTTAATATTGGGCCATTTGCCCCAATTTGCGTTGTGCCTTCTGCCACTTATTTACTTTCAATTATGAGATTGCGTATTTGCCATCTGAAATTTGTGGTGCAGGAATATCAAGCCCTGCATCAGAATATTGCTTTAATTTATTGCGCAATGTGCGAATTGAAATTCCCAAAATTACCGCCGCATGTGTACGGTTTCCAAGGCAATGTTTAAGGGTTTCCAAAATCATTTCTTGCTCAACATTTTCAATGGTACGACCAACAAGATTGCGGTTGGCGGCATTTGCGGCAATTGATGCTTGCATGATTGCATCTTGTCCAAGGCTTGAAATTGGGCTTGGCGCTTGGGTGTTTTGGGCATTTGTTCCCAATGTACTTGCAAGATCTTCAGCTTCAATTTGATTGCCGCGTGACAAAAGAATTGCACGGTGCATCGCATTTTCAAGTTCACGAACATTTCCGCGCCAAGGTGCATTAAGCATTGCATTTTGTGCTGCCAATGAAATTGGTTTTGCTTTAACGCCATTGGCTTCGGAATATTTTTTAACAAAGAAATCAGCCAAAGGCACAATATCGGCTTTACGCGCGCGAAGTGGCGGCAATTCAAGATTGATAACATTAAGGCGATAATACAAATCTTCGCGGAAATTGCCTTCTTTAACTGCGCCAACTAAATCGCGGTTCGAAGTTGCAATAATACGAATATCAACAGGCACAGGTTTTGAACCACCAACGCGGTCAATCACACGCTCTTGAATGGCGCGCAATAATTTAGCCTGTAGACGAAGATCCATTTCTGTAATCTCGTCCAAAAGAAGGGTTCCGCCATTGGCTTCTTCAAATTTACCAATACGGCGGGCAATTGCGCCAGTGAATGCACCTTTTTCATGACCAAATAATTCAGATTCAAGCAAATTATCAGGAATTGCGGCGCAATTTACGCTAATGAATGGTTTTTCGGCACGTTTTGATTTTGAATGTAAAAAGCGCGCCATTACTTCTTTACCAACGCCTGATTCACCTGAAATCATCACTGATGCATCAGATGGCGCAACTTGTTGCGCCAATTGCAAAACTGCCATTGTTGATGGATCTTTGGCAATCATTGGCTTTTTGTCATCGGCAACCGCCGAAATAACCGCCGCAATTAATTCAGGATCAGGTGGCAAAGGCACAAATTCACGTGCGCCCGCACGAATTGCATTTGCTGCATATTCAGGGTCGGTTGAAATACCACAAGCCACAACAGGAACAAGAATATGCTCTGCTTCATTTTGTTCTAAAAGGCGGGCAATATCCAAACTTGCCTCTACCATCAATAAATCTGCGCCGCGACCAGAGCGTAGGGCAGAGGTTGCAGCATCAATATTATCAACTTGCATGACTTTAGCGCCGCGATCCATCGCAATGCGTGAGGCCAAAGCAAGAGGGCCACTCATTGATCCGACAATCATTAATCTCATTGTTTTATTCCTTTATACGCCATCGCCATCTTTAATAATCTCTGTCATGGTCACGCCAAGGTGATCATCAACCACAACTAATTCCCCGCGTGCCACAAGGCGGTTATTGATAAAAATATCAATTGCCTCGCCGACTTTGCGGTCAAGCTCGATTAAAGAGCCTGAGCCCAGTTCTAAAAGGCTTGCCACATCCATTTTTGCGCGCCCTAAAACTGCTTTAACGTGAACTGGCACATCAAAAACTGGTGCGAGTTCGGCAGCAGAGCGTTCAAAGCCCGCTGCTTCGCCAATTGTTAAATCCTTCTCTTGGGCTTCATCCCCAATATCAGGCAAATCTAAGGTCTGGTTTTCATCGCTCATTTATTTAACCTTTCAGGATTCAAAAAAGTCTAATTGCACGCCAAGGCTTTTCTTAGAGGCAAGAAAGTCTTTGGCTGCATCATCAATGTTTTTAAGTATTTGGGTGCGATTGTGTGAAATCGCACCATTTTGCCATTCGATTGAACAATCGGCATGGGAAATATTTTCTTCACCGCGAATTTCGATTTGACCATCAAAGCCCGCGTCTTTTGCAGTTTGTAAAAGATGTGGTGTAACCAAATCTCTTACTTCTGAATTGACTTTAACAAGAATGCGCGGAACATTTCGCAAATTGCTTACGGCATCTTTGATAAATTGATTTAGGATTTTTGGTTCAAATTCATCAATTGCAACATTCGCAATCGCTTTTGCTGTTGCAATTGATAATTCAACCGCATCTTCGTTTAATTCATTAACTTCATTTTGCAATTTACCGATAAGCATTTGCATTAAGCCAGCAATAGCGCGCATATTTTCGGCAGTTTTATTTTGTGCCTGTGCAATTGCCGAATTTTCACCTTCTTGGAAGCCTTGTTGACGTGCTTCTTCAAGGTCTGCATCAGTGATAATTTTTTTGCGCTTAATTGGTGATGGGTCAAGAATTCCATCATGAATTGGTGCAAATGCGAATTTTTGATAATTTTTCATCATTGCCCCTAATAAATTAACTCATCATCGGAGCCGCCAGCCGACAACATGATTTCACCATTTTGCGCCAAATCTTTAGCAACCTGAACCATTGCAAATTGGGCGGCATCAACATCTTTAAGGCGAACAGGGCCCATTGATGCCATGTCATCCTTAAGGATTTTTGCCGCGCGCTCTGACATATTGCTAAAGAATAGATTGCGAAGTTCATCAGATGCACCTTTTAGTGCCAAGCCCATTTGGTCTTTATCAACCGCACGCAATAGGGTTTGAACGCCGCCCGGATCCAATTTTTTCAAATCTTCAAATACGAACATTAATGCACGAATACGCTCTGCTGATTCGCGGTTTCTTTCTTCTAGTGAAGATAGAAAGCGGTTTTCAGTTGCACGGTCAAAATTGTTGAAAATATCGGCCATTAATTCATGGCTGTCGCGTTTTGATGTTCTTGCCAAATTGCTCATGAATTCAACGCGCAAAGTATCTTCAATTTTTTCCAAAATCTCGCGTTGGATTGGTTCCATGTTCAACATACGATTTATGCATTCAAGCGAAAATTCTTCGGGCAATGCCGATAAAACGCGTGATGCGTGGTCAGGCTTAATTTTGGTAAGAACAACGGCAACAGTTTGCGGATATTCATTTTTTAAATAATTTGCCAAGGTCTGTTCAGAAACATTGCCCAATTTGTCCCACATAGTGCGACCAGCAGGGCCACGTATCTCTTCCATGATTGATGCCACTTTATCAGGTGGCAAGATTGACATAAGAAGTCTTTGGGTTTGGTCATACGACCCCATGACCGCACCAGTGGTTGACATTTTACCAATGAAATCAACAACCAATTCTTCGACCATGTTTGATTGAACAGTGCCAAGATTTGACATTGCTGCTGAAATCTCTTTGATTTCATCATCGTCAAAATGTTCCCAAATGCCTGAATGATCTTCCCCTAAAGCTAATAGGAAGACAGCGGCTTTTTCAGGTCCTGACATTTCATTTAAAGAAGCTGGCATTAACTACGCCTTTCCTGAAGCCATGTTCTGATTACTGAAACTGTTTGCTCTGGGTTATCATGAACAACATCTGAAACTTGTTTCATCGCATTGGCATTAACTGCGCCTTGGATACGGGCAATATCAACGGTTTCAGAGGTGCCGCCTGCGCTACCATCGCCATTAGAAGGAAGTGAATCGATTGATGCAGATGGGCCAACTGGTAAGCCAACACCTTGGGCAATCATCCCACCAACTTTGCCATTTCCACCGCCATCAGTGAAAATCCCTTTAATCATTGGTCTTGCAACAAAGAATATCATCGCAATTGCAATCAATGCCATTGCAAGGATTTCAACGCCGCGCATTATATCATTTTTATCAAAGTCAAATTTCTTTGGTGCTTTAGCGCCTTCGCCAATAGTGGCACGTGCAAATTTAACTGGTGAAACTTCTACTTTATCACCGCGTGTTTCTGAAAAACCTGCAGCAACGCGAACAAGTTCTGTGATCTTTTTCATTTCTTCTTCGCTGCGTGGTGCCCAAGTTGGTTGATCACCTGCTTTTGCGGCAGGGGTTGTCACACCATCAACGGCAACAGCAACAGAAAGACGGGTTACCGTTCCTGGAACTTGCACAGTGGTTTTTGTAGTTTTTGAAATCTCGTTATTTACGGTTTCATCAGTTCGGTTTGTGCTTGAACTATTACCAGCACCTGTTTGTGCATTTGTTCCATCGGGCACATTATTACCCTGTGTTACCGATGCATCAGATGATTTATCAGAGCCTGTTTCTTCAATTGTTCTTGTTGAACGTGCAACAACTTTGTCAGGGTCAAAGCTTTCCTCGGTTGAATTAACTTGTGAAAAATCCATGTCCGCAGAAACTTGAACGCGGGCATTACCAATTCCAACAACGCCTTCGACCATTTCTTGAATACGTTTACGTAGGCGCTCTTCATATTGAGCTTTTTGATTATCCATCGCGCCTGCTTGCGCTTCGCCTGTTGTTTGCGCGCTTGCAAGTAAATCACCGCGCTCGTCTAAAATTGTGACTTTATCAGGGGTAAGACCTTTAACAGATGAAGCCACTAAATTGCGAATTGCCGCCACTTGCTCATCTGATAATGAACCACGTTGAAGGCCAACAACAATCGATGCAGTTGGTGGGTCTTGTGTTGCTTCAAATAATTGTTTTTCTGGAATTACTAAGTGAACGCGTGAATTTTCAACAGTATCAAGACTATCGATTGTGCGCGCCAGTTCGCCTTCTAAAGCGCGTAATTTATTGATGTTTTGCACAAATGAAGTTTGGCCAAGCGCATCTTGTTTATCAAAAATTTCATAGCCAATTGAACCCTGACCAGGAAGGCCATCTGATGCCAAGTCCATACGCGCTTTTGCAACCGCAGAGCGTGGAACATAAACGCTTGAGCCATCATTTGAAATTTCATATTTGATTTTTTGCTTATCAAGCGCCTGTGTAACCGCTGATGCATCTTTTGGGTTAAGACCAGAATATAAAAGTGCTTTTTCCTCTGTGCCCACTTTAAACATGATTGCAAAAAGCGCAGCTGCAACCAAGCCAGTTACCCCCAATGCCGCAATCAGCCTTGAGGGTCCAGCTTTACCTAATGCTTGTAAAAAACGCTCCAAGTGTTTACTCCGCCTTGTTCGTGCATTGATGCATTTCGAACACTAGGCAGCTTTTTCCCACCTAAAGAGTAAAATTCAGATTAATTTTTTCCCAAAAATGTGTTTTGGGCTGCAATTTTTACCTATATGACTGCAATCTTGTTACACGAAGACCGCGAAGACCATGTTTATCGACCTGTCTTTGCCAAGAAAGAAACTCTTCCATTGAAAGATTATACCTATCACAAGCTTCTTCCAATGATAAAAGTCCGCCGCGAACCGCAGCAACTAATTCAGCTTTGCGACGCGCAACCCAGCGCTCGGTATTAGGTGGTGGTAAAGTCGCCAATGTAAGTGGAATCCCCTCGGGACCAATTACAGAAGGTTCACGTGTTTGCATTTGTGCCATTTTACCCAATCTCCATACCTGTTCTATTTTTTGAACATGATACGGCAAACAATTTAAACTGCGCCTAAGTTATAGGCTTAACGAGTGGTTAGGATACATACGCGTTTCTTGCGTTTATTGGTTAGAATTGGTTAACCTATTGAAGATTAACGCTTCATTCTTATCAATTCGTCCAACATTTCGTCGGCCGTGGTTATGATTTTTGATGACGCGCTATAGGCACGCTGTGTTAAAATCATGTTTGAAAATTCTAAAGCAAGGTCAACGGTTGATGCTTCTAATGCACCCGATTTGACCACGCCTGCGCCGCCTGTTCCTGCTGCTTTTAATGCTGCAGGGCCAGAAGAATCAGAAACGCTATAATTACCACCTGCTGTCGCTTGAAGATCATCAGGGTTTAAGAAAGTAACAAGCGGAATTTGATAGATTTTTTTAGTCAATCCAGAAGAGAAGATTGCAGTAACAAAACCCGATGAATCAATTTCAAGATTTGACAAATCACCAGAGCTTGAACCATCTGTAGATGTTGAATC
>CAZKYS010000022.1:0-26100 GCA_964557085.1 uncultured Caulobacteraceae bacterium | reverse complement strand
TTGAATTGCTTACTTCAAAACAACATGAATTGCTTTTATTCATTAATGAGCGCTTTCAGTACGGCGTAAAATAACAATATCACCCTCTAAAATGCCAGCCTCAATCATAGAATCACCACGCACCTCAAGTGCATAATGCATTTCAGGGGCAAGCGTATCGGGTGCATTAACGCTTCCAATTTCATTTTGAATTGCGGCAATCGGCACACCCGCAGCAATTTTGCCAAGGATTGGAATATTTTGATTAGCAATATTGGAATGAGAAGGTTTTTCAAATTCAACAACATTGCGTGGTTTTGCCGTTGAAGCTTGTTCAGCCTGCGGTAATTTAATAACTTCTAAGGCACGTGCGCGGTGTGCAAGGCGGCGAAGAAACCCACGTTCTTCAAGCGCAGAAATAAGGCGGTGAATCCCTGATTTTGAGGCCAGATTAAGGGCATCTTTCATTTCATCAAAAGAAGGAGAGACGCCATCTTTTTGCAAGCGCTCATTAATGAATAAAAGCAATTCATGTTGTTTTGAAGTAAGCAATTCAAAAACTCCCTTAAATAAATTTAGAATAATGCGAATCTAATTTAAAAACCTTCACAAAATGTGAACTAATCAAGAACGTTCTATCTATGTTCTTTTAAATTGTAAAGCATTAATATGAATTTTAGCATTGTTTATGTGATGGGGGTTTTTGCCATTTTAACTTATTTGTTCTAAAGGGTTTTTATGAAAGTAAGATTTGCACCATCACCGACCGGAAAATTGCATGTTGGCAATATACGCGTCGCCCTAATGAATTATCTGTATTGTAAAGCGAATGAAGGCAAATTTTTGCTTCGTATTGATGATACTGATTTTGTCCGTTCAACCAAAGAATTTGAAGAAGGCATTCGTGCAGATTTGAATTGGCTTGGTATTAAATGGGATGAAATTGAATATCAGTCTAAAAGAAACGATATTTATGATAAAGCGCGTGATGATTTAATTGCCAAAGGGCTTTTATACCCATGCTATGAGAACTCTGAGGAATTGGATGTTAAACGTAAAATCCTTACTTCAATGGGTAAGCCGCCAATTTATGATAGGGCCGCGCTAAAACTTACAGACGAGGAAAAAAGTGTATTAGAAGCAAGTGGTCGTAAACCACATTATCGCTTTAAGCTTTCTGGTAAACGTGTTGTATGGAATGATTTGGTGCGCGGTCAACAAACAGTTGATACATCATCAATGTCTGACCCTGTTCTAATTCGTGAAGATGGCGCATATTTATATACATTACCAAGTGTTGTTGATGATGTTGATTTGGATGTTACACATGTGATTCGTGGTGAAGACCACGTAACAAACACTGGCGCACAAATCGAGATTTTTGAAGCATTATCAGGTACGCGCCCAGAATTCGGCCATTTTCCATTATTGGTTGGTAAAGACGGTGAGGGGTTGTCAAAACGCCTTGGTTCGCTTTCAATTGAAAGTATGCGCCAAGAAGGCACTTCGCCAATGGCAATTTTAAGTTTGCTAGCAAAACTTGGAACTTCTGACCCTGTTGAAGCGGTTAAAAACATTGATGATTTGATATCTGGCTTTAGTTTTACAAAAATAGGCCGTGCGCCGGCGCGTTTTTCACCTGATGATGTTGCGCGTCTTGATGTTCAATTGCTTCATATGTCAACTTATGACGAAGTTAAAGGCAAATTAGGCGAAATAAATGCCGATTTAGGTGTTGATTTTTGGGAAATTATTCGTCCAAATATAAATAGGATTGAAGACACAAAAATTTGGGTTGATGTTGTTAATGGCGCTATTGAGCCAATTATTGATGACGCGGATTTTTGTGCAAAAGCAATTACATGCTTGCCTGATGCTGAACTTAATTTAGAATCATGGTCACAATTTACGAATAAAGTTAAAGAATCAACTGGTGCAAAAGGTAAGGAGCTTTTCATGCCGCTTCGTAAAGCACTTACGGGGCAATCGCATGGCCCAGATATGGGGCGACTTTTCCCAATGATTGGAATTGAAAAAGCTAAATCAAGACTTAAAGGTCAAAAGTCATAAAAAAAGCCCCGATATCGGGGCTTTTATTTTATGTATTAGATTACGGTATTTTTTATCATATCTTCCATTGCAGGAATTACTTCTTCGGCACTGTCGACAACACGATATGAGCTTAGGAATGCTTCTGGAACTAAATTTTGTTTTACAAATTGTTCCATTAGGTCAACAAGTGGTTGCCAGAATTGTTTGTCAACAAATACAATTGGCTTTTTATGAAGTTCAAGACGATACCAAGAAAGAGTCTCAATAACTTCTTCTAATGTTCCAATTCCACCAGGAAGAACTGCAAAAGCGTCTGATTCGGCAAATAAAAGCCATTTGCGCTCATGCATTGTATCAACCATGATTGTTTCAATTTCAGGGTGCGGCAATTCCCATTTTGTCAAGAAATGTGGCATTACACCTAAAACTTTGCCACCTAAATCATGTGCCGCACGACTAGAAGCACCCATAAGGCCAACATCACCACCGCCATAAACTAAGCGTCGTCCAGATTGGGCAATTAATTTGCCAAGGCTTGTTGCAAGATCAATATATTTTTTATCAGCTTTGTTAGAAGCGCTGCAATACACACAAATAGAATTAATTTTCATTATTCCTCACATACATTTCTTATTTTAAATTACATCATAGTTTGTAACAATAATATGAATTTATGTAACAAACAATTAAACTGCGCATTTGATATAAAATGAAATCTTTTAAAATTATTGATTCTAATTAGAAATATTTGCGCAGCAAAAAACCGCCATGAAATAATCATGGCGGCTTTTTAATATAAGTGGCTCCCCGAGTAGGGCTCGAACCTACGACCGAGCGATTAACAGTCGCTTGCTCTACCAACTGAGCTATCGAGGAACAACTTAAGGCGCTGTTTAAGCAATCAAAATAAACTTTGCAAGTGCCGATTACACAAAAATAACAGAAGATATGCACCAAGCCTGTAACTTCTTAAAAAGCTATTCTTTATATGTAGGCATAAAAAAATAACGGAGAACCTATGGTTCCCCGCTTGGAAGTGTTGGGTATGGTGGGGTGTCTAAAAGAGAAGACATTATGGTTAATAGAGTAATAACCTTAATGAATAGTTAAAAGAATCTGTTCGCGCTTATGTTTCTTAGAAACAAACAAAAAAAGCAGAAAAATGTATGGGAAATTTGGAGGCCTCGCCCGGAATCGAACCGGGGTACACGGATTTGCAATCCGCTGCGTCACCACTCCGCCACGAGGCCAACAAGGCGCTATCTAACAGAGGAATTCTAAACACTCAATGATTAAGCATGTAATTTTTAAATTTAAACTGTAATTATTATTAATGATTAGCTTTTGCGAATCTTTAGCAAAAGCATATAGGTGCTTGTATAAAAGTTGGTATTAGTTCATTTGGCGTATAGACCTTTTGTTCAGTCTGCGATAATGCAGTTTTATAACAAAAATATGGAATTAAACGCATTCAATATGCAATTTTGTGCAGGAAATTTAATCGTGACAGTTTCTTTTGAAGAACAACGCAAAAATATGATTGAAAGCCAAGTAAGGACAAATGATGTTTCGGACCTTGCTTTAATAAACGCTATGTCAAAAGTTGCCCGTGAAAACTTCGTTGATGAAGGTAATCAAAAATTTGCTTATGCAGAATTAGATGTAAAATCTAAATCTGGGCGCACTTTGATGAAGGTTCGTGATTTTTCAAAACTAGCACAAGCTGCAAAGGTTAATTCAGGTGAAAAAGTGCTTATTATTGGTGGTTCATCTGGTTATAGTGCCGAAGTATTCTCACAAATTGGCGCAGATGTAACAATTGTTGATACGATTAAATGTGATTTCAAAAACTTAGTTACATCTGATTTATCAAATCTTGAAAATATTGCTGATGATTCTTTTGATTTGATTTTTGTTGATGGTGGCGTTGAAACCATTTCAAAAAATTGGTTTGCTAAGTTAAAAAATAATGGCCGTCTTGCTGTAATTAATTATCTTACAAATGTTGGCGTGGCGCAAATTTATGTTAAGTCTAATAATGTGGTTGCGTCAAAAAATTATTTTGAAGCAAAACCGCCAAAAATGCCTGAATTTATGCGTCAGGTTGAATTTACCCTGTAGTTGCAGAATGCACCAGAAAAAATCTAGTGAAAATTTTGTTTATTTATTAATTGAATCGGGTAATCGTATCTTTTGGTTTAATCCAAGTTTGGAAGTGATTCCTTTCAAATAGATATGCAGCCAAGTTTAGGGGGCTATATGAGCGCGGCAGAAGCACAATCAGAACCGACCATGGAGGAAATCCTTGCCTCTATTCGTAAGATTATATCTGAAGATGATGTGAAACCTCAGGAAGATGATACTTCTGGCATGGGTGGATTTGACGATGTTCTTGAACTTAGTTCAGCACCTGAACCTGTTGCAGCAAATGAGCCTGAACATGTTGAGGCAGATTTTGACTTTGATTCTTTAGGCGTTGAGCCAGAGCCTGCATTTGAAGAACCAGAAGTTCATCATTTTGATGAAGAAGATGAAGTCATTGCGGTTGATTATGAGCCTGAACCTGAACCAGTTTTTGCAAGCCCTGAACCATTTTCTTTTGACGAACCGCAACCATATGTAGAGCCAAGAGATTATACGCCGCGATCAACCAATATTCCGCCGCATTTAGCAGAATCAATTGGTTTAATTGGTGCGGGCGCTGCTAATGCAGTTTCTGATTCATTTGCAAAACTTGGACCCGCTTTGCCTGGTCACTTTGCATCTGGTGCAAGTGTTGAAGAATTGGTTGCATATTTGCTTAAGCCTATGCTTAAAGAATGGCTTGATAGCAACCTTCCACGCATTGTTGAGGAGCGCGTTGAAGCTGAACTTGCGCGAATTGCACGTCGTGGCTTCTAAATATTGCATAAATTGCATTATTTAATTCAGTTTTAAGGCTTTTTAGGCTTCAAATTTCATTCCCTCGCGTGGTAATAGCGCGGGGGTATTTTATTAAGCGGCATTCGCACAGGTATATTATGATTGATCAACATTTCACGCCAAATTCTTCTGAACCAAAGATTTATGAAAAATGGGAAAAATCAGGTGCATTCTCACCGATAAAAGATGAAAATGCGCAAACTTTTTCAATGGTGATTCCACCGCCGAATGTTACAGGCTCGCTTCATCTTGGTCATGCGCTTAATAATACTTTGCAAGATATATTGGCACGTTTTGAACGTATGCGTGGTAAAGCTGTTTTGTGGCAACCTGGCCTTGATCACGCCGGTATTGCAACGCAAATGGTGGTTGAACGTCAATTGGCGCAAGCGGGCGGCAATGAAAGCCGCGCCTCTTTAGGGCGTGAAAAATTTATTGAACGTGTATGGGAATGGAAGGCTGAATCAGGCGGAACAATTGTAAATCAACTTCGCCGCCTTGGTGCATCATGCGATTGGTCACGCGAACGTTTCACAATGGATGAAGGTTTGTCTGCCGCTGTTCGCAAAGTTTTTGTTCAATTGCATAAAGAAGGTTTAATTTATCGTGATAAACGCCTTGTAAATTGGGATCCACATTTCCAAACCGCGATTTCAGACCTTGAAGTTATCAATGAGGAAAAAGACGGTCATTTTTGGCATTTCAAATACCCGCTTGAAAATGGTGAAACCTATGAATTCCCGATTTCCTATGATGATGAAGGCAATCCAACTGAATTTGAAACCAGAAATTATATTGCAATTGCAACAACTCGCCCTGAAACAATGCTTGGTGATGGTGCGGTTGCGGTTCATCCGTCTGATAAAAGATATGCGCCAATCGTTGGGAAACGCGTTTTATTGCCATTAGCTGATAGATATATTCCAATTATTGCCGATGAATATCCTGACCCTGATTTTGGTTCTGGTGCCGTAAAAATCACAGGTGCGCATGATTTCAATGATTATAAAGTTGCAAAGCGCCATGATTTGCCAATGTATATCCTTATGGATGAACAAGCGCGAATGATGGATGCGGATTATGTTCCGCCAAAATATCGCGGCCTTGATAGATTTGCAGCACGTAAACAAGTTGTTGCCGATATTGATGAACTTGGCCTTCTTGAGAAAATTGAAGACAAAAAAATCATGCAACCAATTGGCGATAGGTCAGGGGTTGTTATCGAACCATATTTGACAGACCAATGGTATGTTGATGCCAAAACCTTGGCAATCCCTGCGCTTGAAGCGGTAAAATCTGGTGAAGTGAAGTTTGTTCCTGATAATTGGAAAGAAACTTATTTTCAATGGATGGAAAATATCGAACCATGGTGTGTTTCGCGCCAATTATGGTGGGGGCATCGTATTCCCGCATGGTACGACCAAGACGGCAATATTTTCGTTGAAGAAACGCAAGAAGAAGCAATTGCAACTGCCAAAGCTAAACATGGCAAAGATGTTGAATTGCGCCGTGATGATGATGTTCTTGATACTTGGTTCTCTTCTGGTCTTTGGCCTTTTTCAACACTTGGCTGGCCAGAGCAAACACCCGAACTTGCGCGTTTTTATCCAACAAGCACACTTGTAACTATGTTTGACATTATCTTCTTCTGGGTTGCAAGAATGATGATGTTTGGCTGCCATTTCACTGGCAAAGCGCCATTCAAAAATATCATTATTCATAGCCGCGTTGTTGATGAAAAAGGTAAGAAAATGTCAAAATCAAAGGGCAATATTATTGACCCTGTTCCTTTGATTGATGAATTTGGCGCCGATTCTTTACGTTTCTGCCTTGCAATTGCCGCAGGCCCAGGGCGTGACATTCGTATGAGTGCGAAACGCGTTGAAGGTTATCGTAATTTCGGTACAAAATTATGGAATGCCGCCCGCTTTGCACAAATGAATGAATGTGTTCTTGGTGAAGATTTTGATCCTTTAAATCTTCAAAATACAATCAATCAATGGATTGTTTCGGAAATTGCAAAAACCGCAAATAATGTTGAAAATGCATTGTCAGCACATCGTTTTGATGAAGCTGCAACATCACTTTATAACTTTATTTGGGGTGTTTTGTGTGATTGGTATCTTGAACTTATCAAGCCATTATTAAATGGCGATGATGAAGTTGCAAAGAATGAAACCCGCCAAACATTGGCGTGGGCAATTGAAAACACACTCAAATTATTGCACCCATTCATGCCGTTTTTGACCGAAGATTTATGGGAAAAAACCGCTGAATTTACGCTTAAACGCGATGGTTTGTTAATAAGCGAACAATGGCCGAAATTTGGCGCTGAATATATAAATGACGCATCAAACAAAGAAATTAATTGGGTAATCGACCTAATAAATGGTATTCGTTCATTGCGGGCGCAGGCGAATATTTCTGCCGGTGCAAAAATCCCTGCGATTCTTGTTGGTGCAAATGATGATAGTTCAAAATTACTTGAAAAATATCAAAGTGAAATCGACCGATTGGCACGCCTTGAATATTCAACAAGCGCCAAAGAAACACCAAAAGGCGCAGTTAGCTTTGTCCATAATGAGGCTATTTTAGCGCTTCCACTTGAAGGTGTGCTTGATGTAAATGCAGAACTTGCGCGCCTCAAAAAAGAAATTACTCGCTGCGAAGCTGAAATTTCAAAAGTTGCAGGCAAGCTTTCAAATGAAAATTTTGTTGCGCGCGCCCCTGCGGAAGTTATTGATGAACAACGTGAACGTATGGCATCCTATGAACTTGAAAAAACACAATATAACAATATATTAAAGACGTTATCTGAGATTTAATATTAGCTATTTTGCAAAATACTATTCTATAAAATAAAAGAATATAGTTATTGCCTCTATTTTTTAGCCTTAAAAATAGGGGCAATATGGATATTATTCCAAAAACAATTGGAGTTGTTATGGCAAAATATTTTTTAATACCAGGTTTCAGGGGAAGTGATGAAAATCACTGGCAATCTTTTTGGTTAAAATCACTTTCGAATGCACAATTAATTGTTCAAGATAATTGGGGTGCAAATGTTACCAAAGATGATTGGGTGTCGCGCATAGAGGCTACATTACAATTAGAAGATCTATCACAAGCAATTTTAATTGGTCATTCGTTGGGAGTTGCCACAATCATTCATTGGGCAAACCAATATAATCATGAAATTCGCGGCGCTTTACTAGTTGCACCCACAAATGTTGACGAACTTGCACAGCCAATTGATGCAAAAGGTTTTGCGCCAATGCCGCTCAATAAACTAAATTTCCCATCAATTATTATCGCCAGTACAAATGATATGTGGATTGATATTGATAAAGCCCGCGAATATTCCAAAATTTGGGGTTCAGAATTTGAAGATATTGGTGCGCAAGGGCATATTAATTCTGATTCAAAACTAGGGGAATGGGAAGTTGGACGCAAAATTTTGGAAAGATTATAAAATCGATTTAGATATTTTTGAGAAATATTCAAAGATTTCATTATCATGCATTTTCAAAATTTTAAAAATTTCATCGCGGCTTTTATTCATAAGACCAAATCTCATAAATATATTTTCATTAAAATTATTGGATGCGGTTTTTAAAACCAATCTTAGTTGCTCTAATAAATCTTCACCGCGATGCGATGCATGGGCAAGGAAGATGTGTTTATCAATTATCTCTTCGTGCGGAACAAGCCAATCAATAAGGTTTTTTAAACCGCCCGGTATTGAATGAATATATTCAGGGCATGAAATTAAAATAGCGTCACAATTTTTGACTTTGTTTAATAATGTTTTGATTATATCAGGTGATTGTTCAACATCATCAATTGAGAATATCGGAAGCTTTTTTAAATCCCCAAAGATTTCAATTTCAAAATTTTCTGGCGCATTTTCTTTTAGAAATTCAAGCAAATATGAATTTGTGCTTTGTTCGCGAACGCTACCTGATATTGCAAGAATTTTTATTGTTTTTTGCATTATAATGCCTTTATTGCCATGCGCGCTAATTCGTCACAACGCTCATTTTCTATGTGTCCCGCGTGGCCTTTTACCCAATTCCAATTAACTTTATGACGTGAATTTGCCGCATCAAGTCTTTGCCAAAGGTCTGCGTTTAAAACTGGTTTATTATCGGCTTTTTTCCAATTTTTCTTCTTCCACCCAAAAATCCATTTGGTAATGCCATCCATTACATATTTACTATCGGTTGTAAGTGAAACTTCGCAAGGTTCTTTAAGTGTTTCAAGCGCAATAATGGCGGCCATTAATTCCATGCGATTATTGGTTGTATCTTTTTCGCCGCCAGAAAGTTCACGCTCATTCTCGCCATAACGTAAAATTGCGCCCCATCCACCAGGCCCAGGATTTCCAGAACACGCACCATCAGTAAAAATTTCAACAAGTTTTTTCGTCATATTGAAGCAATAATATGCTTTGTTCATTGTGCATTAGGTTTTTGCAGGTATTTTTCGCTTGCCAAATCATATAAAGATATGTTTATATGTTGAAATGATTTTCGAGGGTTTGATTTGAAAGACGTAATAGAAATTCTTAAAGCAGCAGGTGAGGATACAAGGCTTCGCATAATTGCGCTTTTGGCGCAAGGTGAACTTGCTGCGCAAGAGATTTCAAATGTACTTGGACAAAGCCAACCACGTGTGTCACGGCACTTAAAGCTTCTTGCAGAGGCAGGGATTATAGAAAAACGTGCAGAAGGTTCATGGGTCTTTGCAAAACTATCATCTGACCCAAAACTATTATCAATAATAAACCCGATAATTGATGCGATTGCTGCTGATGATCATATTATCATCAAAGACACACATAAATTAATTGATATAAGAAAAGCGCGCGAAATCGTGGCGCAGAATTATTTTGATGCAATTGCACCTGAATGGGAAAGCCTGCGTAAACTTCAACAACCTGAAAAATTGGTTGAAGATGCGCTTTTATCTTTGGTTAAAAAAGAAGAATTTGAATTCCATATTGATTTAGGTGCGGGGACGGGGAATATCTTGGGCTTGTTTGCTGAACAGGCGAAACGCTCGGAAGGTATTGATAAAAGCCGTTCTATGCTTGCGCTTGCACGTTCACGCTTAGATGAAATAAAGGGTGCAAATATTTCAATTAGAATGGGCGATATTTTTAATCTTCCATACGAAGATAATGTCGCTGATTTAATAACAATTCATCAGGTTTTACATTATTTGGATGATCCACGTGATGCACTTAAAGAAGCGGCGCGTATCATAAAATCAAATGGAATTTTGTTAATAGCAGATTTCGCACCACATCAATTTGAAGAATTGCGTGATAAACATGGGCACAAACGTCTTGGTTTCACACAAAAAGAAATTGAAAAATGGTGTGATGATTGTGGATTTGAGCTTGTAGAACATAAAATTGTTGGCGGCGCTCAACCTAATAATAATGAGGATAAACCGCTTTTGAGTGTGCATGTCATGAAATTTAAAATGCGCGCAAAAAAAATTAAAATAGACACACCAATAAAAAACAATAGAGAATTTGTATGACTGATTTAAGAATATCTTTTGAATTCTTCCCTCCCAAAACTGAAATTATGGAAGAAAAATTATGGGAAAGCATAAATCTGCTTGCCCCCCTTGCGCCTGACTTTGTGTCTGTAACTTATGGTGCAGGTGGTTCAACACGTGAAAGAACCCACAGAACTGTAAATAGAATTCTTAAAGAGACAAGTTTAAAACCTGCAGCTCATTTAACCTGTGTTGACGCAAGCCGTGATGAAGTTGATGAAGTTTTACGCGAATATTGGCAAAGTGGTGTTAAAAATATTGTCGCATTGCGTGGCGATCCGCCATCTGGCGTGGGAACAAATTTTGTTCCACATCCTGACGGTTATGAAAATGCAACCGATGTTGTGAAAGCTGCGAAAAAAATTGCTGATTTTGACATTTCCGTTAGTTTTTACCCTGAAAAACACCCTGAATCACCTAGTCTTGAACATGATATTGATGTGTTGAAAGCAAAAATTGACGCTGGTGCAAATCGTGCAATTTCACAATTCTTCTGTGAAGCCGATAAATATTTACGATTTAGGGATGCAGCAACAAAAGCTGGAATAAATATTCCATTATTACCAGGGATTATGCCTGTGGGCTCGGTAAAGGGCTATATTCGTATGGCACAGGCCTGCAATACTGATATCCCGCAATGGTTTGTTGAAGCTTTCAGCGGTCTTGATGAAAACCCTGAAGTTCGTGATTTAGTTGCGGCATCTGTTGCCAGTGATTTATGCACAAAATTACAGGCGGAAGGCGTAAAAGATTTTCATTTTTATACATTAAATAAAGCCGCACTAAGTTTGGCAACCTGCCGCCGACTTGGTGTGAAAGCAAAAGAGAATTTATAATGGCAATTTTTAATTCACGCAAAGAGCGTTTCCTAGCAATTGAGGAATTGGCAAAATCCAAAATATTGGTGCTTGATGGTGCTATGGGTTCGCTTATTCAAGGTCTTGGCTTTAATGAAGATGATTTTCGCGGTGTGCGTTTCAAAGATGTAAAAATATCGCAAAAAGGCAATAATGACCTTTTAGTTATTACCCAGCCCGATGCAATTCAAAAAATTCATGAAAGCTATTTTGCAGCAGGAATTGATATTGTTGAAACTAACACATTCGGCGCACAGCGTGTATCACAGGCTGATTATGGCATGGAAGATATTTCATATGAAATGAATAAAGAAGCCGCAAAAATTGCCCGTCTTGCCGCTGATAAATATGAAACGAAAGAAAGACCAAAATTGGTTGCTGGCTCTATTGGTCCAACAACTAAACTTTTGTCTTTATCACCAAAAGTTGATGACCCATCTTTTCGTGATATTGATTTTGATACAATGATGGCGGCATTTAAAGAGCAAATTCGTGGCCTTATTGATGGTGGTTCAGATGTGCTTTTAATTGAAACCATAACCGATACATTAAATGCCAAAGCGGCAATTTATGCGGCCGAAGAAGTCTTTGATGAAATTGGTGAAAAATTACCAATTATGATTTCTGGCACTATTACCGATATGTCAGGGCGCACATTGTCAGGTCAAACTGTTGAGGCATTTTATAATAGTGTTCGCCATGCCAATCCTTGGTCAATCGGCCTTAATTGTGCATTGGGGCCAAAACAAATGCGGGCATTTTTGGCGGATTTGGCACGTGTTGCCGAAACTAAAATTTCATGTCATCCGAATGCGGGTTTACCAAATGCTTTCGGTGGATATGATGAAAGCCCACAAGATATGTGTGATGTGATTTCACATTGGGCACTTGATGGAATGGTAAATATTGTTGGCGGCTGCTGCGGCACAACACCTGACCATATCAAACATATTGCACATGGCGTAGAAGGCAAAAATCCACGCCAAATACCACATCATGAAACCGCACTTCGCCTTTCTGGCCTTGAACCCTTTGTACATGCATAAATTATGACCCAAGAAAATATTATATCACCGCGCGCCTTTGTTATTGTTGGCGAAAGAACAAATGTAACAGGTTCGGCAAAGTTCCGTAAACTTATTGAAAATGACGATTATGTAGGCGCGCTTGCAGTTGCCCGTCAACAGGTTGAAGGTGGGGCAAATATTCTTGACGTGAATGTTGATGCCGCAATGATTGATGGCGTTAAGGCAATGCGCACATTCTTAAACCTTGTCGCAACCGAACCCGATATTGCAAAAATCCCGCTTATGATCGATAGTTCCAAATGGGAAATCATCGAAGAAGGCTTGAAATGCACGCAAGGTAAGGCGGTTGTAAACTCAATATCCCTAAAAGAAGGGGAAGAGAAGTTTCTTGAACTTGCACAAAAAATAAAAAAATATGGTGCGGCAACTGTTGTTATGGCCTTTGATGAACAAGGGCAGGCGGATACAAAACAGCGCAAAGTTGAAATTTGTACGCGTGCTTATCATTTATTGGTTGATAAAGTTGGCTTTGCGCCTGAAGATATTATCTTTGACCCAAATATTTTTGCGGTCGCAACTGGTATTGAAGAACACAATAATTATGCCGTCGATTTTATCGAAGCTACGCGAATAATACGCGAAAGCCTTCCTCATTGTCATATTTCAGGTGGTATTTCGAATGTTTCCTTTTCATTCCGTGGGAATGAAATTGTTCGCGAGGCTATGCATACCGTGTTTCTTTATCATGCGATTAAAAATGGCATGGATATGGGCATCGTCAATGCGGGGCAATTGGGAATTTATGATGAAATCGAACCAGAACTTCGCGATGCGTGTGAAGATGTAATTCTAAATCGTCGTGATGATGCCACCGAAAGGTTACTTGATATTGCACAAAAATATGTTGGCGCAGCAAGTAAAAAAGATACAGGCCCTGATTTATCATGGCGCCAATTACCGGTGCGTGAACGTCTTACACATGCGATGGTAAAAGGCATAAATGAATTTATCGTTCAAGATACAGAAGAAGCACGCCTTGAGTCTGAGCGACCATTACACGTAATTGAAGGCCCATTAATGGATGGCATGAATGTTGTGGGCGATTTGTTTGGCGCAGGCAAAATGTTCTTGCCCCAAGTTGTGAAATCCGCACGCGTAATGAAAGAGGCGGTTGCCCATCTAATCCCATATCTTGAAGAAGAAAAAGAAAGAATGGGTTTAGTCGGAAAATCAAACGGCAAAATCCTTATGGCAACTGTGAAGGGCGATGTGCACGATATTGGTAAAAATATTGTTGGCGTTGTTTTACAATGTAATGGTTTTGAAGTGGTTGATTTGGGTGTTATGGTTCCAACCGAAAGAATCATTGAAGAAGCAATAAAGCATAAGGTTGATATAATTGGCCTATCGGGACTTATCACGCCATCACTTGATGAAATGTGCTATGTAGCACAAGAAATGGAAAAGGCAGGATTACAAGATATTCCTCTACTGATTGGCGGCGCTACAACATCAAAAACCCATACTGCTGTTAAGATTGCACAAAATTTTAGTGGCGTAACCTTATATGTAAGTGATGCAAGCCGCGCAGTTCCAGTGGTTCAAAAACTATTGGGCACTGAACGCGATGAATTCGTCCAATCAATAAAACAAGACCAAGAAAAATCACGAATTGCCCACGCAAGCGGTCAAGATAAAAGAAAACGTGCAAGCATTAATGAAGCACGGGCAAATTCGCCAAAGCTTGAATATTCGCCTATTAAACCAAAATTTATTGGAACCAAGGCTTTTGACAATTATCCATTGGCTGATTTGGTCCCCTTCATCGATTGGACGCCATTCTTTTCATCGTGGCAATTGGCGGGTTCATACCCCGCGATTTTAAAAGATGATTTAATCGGTGAGGCGGCAACAAATTTATTCAATGATGCACAAAAAATGCTTGAAAAACTTGTTGCTGAAAATTGGATAAAGGCGCGTGCCGTAATTGGTTTTTGGCCTGCAAATCAAATTGGCGATGATATTGCAATTTTTGAAGATGAAACTTGCAAAAATCAAATTGCAACTTTCTATACTTTACGCCAACAAATGATTAAGGATGCTTCAAAACCAAATTTTGCATTATCTGATTTTGTCGCACCATTGGGCACGAATGATTATATTGGCGGTTTTGCGGTAACTTCTGGCATTGGCGAAGTTAATAAGGCCGAAGAATTTAAAGCCAAAAATGATGATTATTCGGCAATTCTTTTCCAATCATTATGCGACAGACTTGCCGAAGCTTTAGCTGAGCAAATGCATTATCGCGTTCGCAAAGAGTTTTGGGCGTATTCACCAAATGAAGATTTATCTGTGCAAGATATAATTGGTGAAAAATACCAAGGTATTAGACCTGCCGCCGGTTATCCCGCGCAACCTGATCACACTGAAAAATTGACACTTTTCAGGCTTTTAGATGCAACTAAAAACACTGGTATAGAACTTACAAGCTCTATGGCAATGAACCCGCCATCATCTGTAAGTGGTTTATATTTTGCACATTCATCAAGTGAATATTTCGGCGTTGGACGTATTGAGAAAGACCAAGTCGAAGATTACGCAAATCGTAAGAATTGGGATATCAAAACCTGCGAACGTTGGCTTGCACCAATATTGAATTATGATGCATAATCTATCGCGTATTAAGTCAAATAGGCTAAATACGCGTGTAGTTTTAATAAAATTTAGTCTCTAAGGCGCAAATTTTCGATTGTAATTTTTTGTATGTTCCGTGTCTGAAAAGTCACATAAGATACGTAACCAGAAACAATTAAAAGTGCCAATGATAGAATTGCAACTGAATCATTTTTCTTATGCAAATAATTTCGTTCCATTTTGCTACGTGTATATGTAGCAAAATTTTGCTTGTTTTCGCCTTTTTTTATTATGTGAAACGATAAGGCTAGCACAAGAGGCACTATAATTAATATGTTTGCAGGTATACCCACTATTGATGAAATTCTCTGAAGTAAATCAGCAAAAAACATTTTCCCCACCTTTTTTTTACATATTAGCAAAAACTAGTGAATAAAAGGTTTTTTTTAATCAAATTAAACGCATTACAAAATTTTGTGTAGTTTCAACGACATCCAAATCAGCATATCTTTTTAGGCAAACTACAACACAGATAATTACAAGACAACCTATTACAATCGCGCCCATTCCTGGGCCTTCAAGTTTTGTTTGTCGGCTTACTAATGAATAGTCGCGCGGCCTAGTAATTCTATTTAAAATTGATAAAAATAAAAACGTTGCAATCGGAATCATCATGAACAAGGTCTTTTGTTCACCATAATTTGTATTGATCCAATTTGATACAGTTTCAATTATCATAAGCGATACACGCAAATGGCGTGCCAATTATCTTATATAGGGAATAATTTTTATTTTTTTTGCTATTGAATTATTTATCTTCAATGGGATAATATAAATTATGTCAATTTGGAGAGATATTTTTGCCAAGGCCGTAACGCTTTTTTGGCCGCCAAACGTAAAGCCAAGCGATAGTAAGGCATTAATCATAAATCCAGAGCAGATGGATATTGATTTTGCTTCTTCTGTTGTTGCGCTTGCCGCGAAAATGGCAAAGGCAGACGGCATAACAACTATAGAAGAAGCCCAAGCTTTTCGCGCCGCTTTCCCCGTTAATCCAAAGGATGAAATAATTATAAATAAATTATTCTCTTTAGCTGGCTCAAGTGTTTTGGGTTACGAAGGCTATGCTAAAAAAATTGCACGTAAATTTCCCCAAAATAGAGTTTTAAAAATGGATATTTTGGCAATTTTATTTCTGGTTGCTGCAGCTGACGGCCAAATTAAATCGGTTGAAAAAGATTTTTTGTTATCAGTTTCGCAAAATTTGGGTTTAACTGAAAGTGATTATTCAAGGGTTTCACAATTATTTATAAAAGAAGAAAACCTAAATCCTTATATTGTTCTTGGTGTTCATGAAGAAGACGATGATGCAAAAATAAAATCTGCGTGGCTGAAAATTGTTACACAGAACCACCCCGATAATTTTATTGCTCGTGGCGAACCAAAAGAATTTTTGCGTATTGCCAATGAACAAACAGCTTTGGCAAACGCTGCTTACGCAAAAATCAGAGCGCAAAGAAGTAATTTAAGCACTTAGCTGATTGGTAAAGTCAAAAGAGTATGACAATATTAATTTAATGAAAATAATCGATATTGGTATAATTTTAATATGCTGCCTTTTTTGGGGGGCGAATGTTCCACTTACACAGTGGGCATTACATGATGCACCGCCAATGTTTTTTGCGGCCTGTCGCTTCTTTTTTGTTGCGCTAATTTTATTGCCTTTTGCCTTTCCAATACCGCGTGAAATATTTAAAATATTTTTGATTGCAATGTTGGTTGGCGGTTTAAATTTTGTTTTCTTATATTATGGGCTTGAAACAACGCCATCGAGCATATCGGCAATTTTAGGCCAAATGTCCTTGCCGATGAGTATAGTTTTCAGCATTATTCTTCTTGGTGAGCGCCCATCAAAATATCGGATTATCGGTATTATAATCGCATTTATTGGCGTTTGGCTTAGTATCTATAAGCCAATACATTTTAAACCCGGTCTTGGGGTTTTATATGTTCTTACGTCGGCGGCATTAACAGCGTTTGGTAATATTTTACTTAAAAAGGTAAAGCCAATAAGTGCAATCAAATTACAGGCATGGATATCGCTTTTTTCATTTTTTCCAGTAGCAATCGGTTCTTACTTCTCGGAAAAAATAGACAAACATAACCTTTGGCTTAATGAGTATAAGATTGGCTCTGTATTAGTATTTTCCGTTATTTTTGTAACAATTTTTGCGCATACATCTTATTTTCGTCTTTTAAAAAAATATGAATTAAGCCAAGTTGTTCCTTATACTGCGACAACACCTTTTTGGACTGTCCTAATTGCAAGATTGGTTTTTGGGGAACATGTAGATACAAAAATGTTTATTGGTGCAATTGTTTGTGCTTTTGGAATTGCGCTGTTAAGTATTGATTTTAAATCAATAAAATTTATTAATTCACTGAAACGCGAAGCAATCTGATGATACCTTTTTCAACTCATGCGCCAAAACCAAAAAGAAAACATAAAATCATTAAAGAAGATTATGAAATAATACAAAACCCTTCACCAAATTTTGATGAAAGAAAGGGTATAATAAGATTTGTTATTCTTCATTATACTGGCATGAAAAGCCAAGAGGCTGCATTAAAATTACTTTGTGATTCTGACCCACGGCGGGTTAATTATAGTAATGATGTGGTGCAAGTTCCTAAGCCAAACCCTGATGGTAGTGTTGTAATCCCACCTCAAAATTTACACCGTGTTTCATCGCATTATTTGGTTTATGATGATGGGCGTATTTTCCAATTAGTTGATGAACATAAAAGGGCATGGCACGCAGGTGGCGGTGATTATGCCGGCGTTAAAGACATGAATTCCCAATCTATTGGCATTGAGATTGCAAATGGCGGGCATGATTTTGGTATTCCTGAATTTCCAGATGCGCAAATCAATTCTGTTATGTGGCTTGTTGAACAAATTAAAAAACGCCACGGCCTTGATAAACAACATATTATTGGTCACGCAGATTGGGCGCCAAGAAGAAAACTTGACCCTGGTGAAAAATTTCCATGGCAAAAATTTGCGGATAGGGGGATATCGCTTAATATTCCAACTGCAAAAGAAGATAATGATAAAACCATACTTGCAAGCCTAATTGGAAGTGCAAATGATTATGTGATGCGTGCGCAAAAGGGACTTAAAACAATTGGTTACGGTGTTAATGTAAACGGTATTTACGACCTAGATTTTACACCGACATTAATTGCATTCCAAAGACGCTTTAGGCAATCAGATGTTATGGGACTTCTTGATGTTGATACTTTTGGTAAAATTGAAAGACTGGCAAAAATAGTTTCACCTGCTTGAAATTTATAAATTTATAGGCCATTTTATATTTATCAGATGGTCGGGCGATTGCACCATCAATCACCGAAAGGTGGGTGGTGAGGAAAGTCCGGGCTCCAAGCATTAGTGACGGCGGATAATGTCCGCCAAAGGTGACTTTAGGGAAAGTGCCACAGAAAACAGACCGCCTAATTTTTTAGGTAAGGGTGAAAAGGTGGGGTAAAAGCCCACCGCTTTATTGGTAACAATAAGGGCATGGTAAACCCCGTCAGGAGCAAGACCGAATAGGAACACGTTTTGGGCAACCAATGGCAAAATGCATGCCGATGTTCGGGTAGGTCGCGTGAGGTAAGGGGCAATCCTTATCCAAGATGAATAATCGCCATCCAGCAATGGATACAGAACCCGGCTTATAGACCATCTGATAAATTTTTCTTGCTATATAAATCAAATTGAACAATCATTTCCCTGTGGGGGATTAAATGGATAGACGGCAATTTGTTTTAGCGGGTGGGTTTTCAACTTTATTTGCAAATAAATCATTCGCCCAAGATTGGGGTGGTGATAGAATTGCAGGGCGTAAACTTGCATCGCGTTCTGTGGTTTATGGCGCAAATGGTGCGGCGGCTACTGCGCATCCAATTGCAAGCCTTGTCGGGATTGATATTCTACGAAAAGGCGGTTCTGCAATAGATGCGGCAATCGCCATCAATGCCGCGCTTGGTTTTTTAGAACCTGTGGCATGTGGAATTGGTGGCGATGCCTTTGTAATGTTATGGGATACAAAGCAAAATAAAGTTGTTGGCTTTAATGGTTCGGGCCGAAGCCCATCTGGTATGAGCATTGATTATGTAAAGTCTAGGGCAAAAAATAACCATATTCCTTCATACGGCATACCAAGCATTTCAATCCCTGGTGCGGTTGATACATGGGGTCAATTGCATGCAAAATATGGAAAACTAAAATTTGGCGAATGTTTAGATCCTGCAATTGCGCTTTGTGAAAATGGCGCACCTGTGCCGCAGCTAATTGCATATTATCTTGAACGTAATGTCGCGCGCTTTTTGTCACCTAATTCAGCGGTTGAAGAAACTGAAAATCTAAAGAAAACCTATATGCCAAATGGCAAAACACCGCGCGAAGGTGAAATATTCAAAAACCCCAACCTTGCAAATACTTATAAAAAAATTGCCAAAGAAGGCGCGCGATCATTTTATGAAGGTGATATTGCAAGAAAAATAGATAAATATTTTAAGCGAATTGGCGGCTTTATAAATTATAATGATTTAAAAAATCATCATGGCGAATTTACCAATCCAATAAGCACTAATTATCGTGGTTTGGATGTTTATGGACTTGCACCAAATACCCAAGGTCTATCAACGCTTCAGATTTTAAATATCCTTGAAAATTTTGATATGAAAAATATGGGGTTTTTATCGACCTCATCTATACATACGCAAGTTGAGGCAAAGCGGCTTGCTTTTGAAGATCGGGCAAAATTCTTTGCTGATCCTAATTTTTCAAAAACACCAATTGAACAATTACTATCAAAATCCTATTCTAAAGAACTTGCGGCAAAAATAAAACAAGATGCCATTATTGAAAGAATTGTTCCATATGAAGCGCCAAGCAAGGGCGATACAACTTATTTTACAGTTTCCGATAAAAATGGGATGATGGTTTCATGGATACAATCAAATTATCGCGGAATGGGTTCGGGGCTTGTTCCAGATGATTTGGGTTTTATGTTCCAAGACAGGGGTGAATTATTTTCTCTTAAAGATGGTTCGCCAAATATTTACGCACCTAACAAAAGACCATTCCATACAATCATACCGGGCTTTGCAACCAAAAACGGTGCGCCCTTTATGTCCTTTGGCGTAATGGGCGGCGATATGCAGCCACAAGGTCAGGCGCAAATAATTGTAAATATGGTTGATTATGGTCTTAATCTTCAAGAAGCGGGCGATACACCGCGTTGGCACCATGAAGGAAGTTCGGAACCAACCGGTGAAATCGCCGAAGGTATTGGCATTTTAAAATTAGAAAATAATATGCCCAAAGCAACTAAAGAAGGCCTTGAAAAAATTGGCTGGAAATTTGGGTCATCTGATGGCGGTTTTGGCGGGTATCAGGCTATTCAAAAAAATGAAAAAATATATGGCGCCGCAAGTGAAATGCGTAAAGATGGCCTTGCTTTAGCATATTAAAAAAGTGGGGCGCATAAAGCGCCCCCAAGTTCCCCAGAAAAATTGTTCCCCAGAAAATTGTTTCAATGAATTCTAATATTCATGCCCCATTGCTTCTTTGATGTAACGTAAAGCATCAGGGTCTTCGATTGTTGGCGGCACTGGTACATTTTCACCAGATGCAATCTTACGCATAGTTGCGCGTAATATTTTTCCAGAGCGTGTTTTTGGAAGTTTTTCCACAACATGCGCATCCTTAAACGCGGCAACAGGGCCAATTTCTTTACGTACAGCAGCAATTAATTCATGCACCAAAACCCCTGGTTCAACATAATGACCATTTTTAAGCACAACAAATGCAAGTGGATGTTCGCCTTTTAATTCATCTGGCACACCAATAACCGCACATTCAGCAACAGCAGGGTGCTGCGCCACAACTTGTTCCATTTGACCAGTTGACAGGCGATGACCTGCAACATTGATAATGTCATCAATACGGCTCATGACATGGACGCGGCCATTTGCATCAATTGTTCCCGCATCACCTGCGGTATAAAATCCTGGGTGACGTTCAAGATATGAAGCAACAAAATGGTCATGGCGTTGCCATAGGGTTGGCAAACACCCTGGCGGCATTGGCATTTTAATTGCAATTTCACCAATTTCATCGGCGGCTAATTCATTATGATCTTCATCAAGAACTTTGATGATAAATCCCGGTACTGGATGCCCAGCCGAACCCGCCAACGTTTCGGTTCGCCCTAAGCCCAGGCAAGTTGCCATAGCCGGCCAACCAATTTCCGTTTGCCACCAATGGTCAATAACAGGTTTTTTAAGATGTTCTTGCGCCCATTTAACAGTTTCAGGGTCAGCGCGTTCGCCCGCAAGGAATAAAGCACGCAATTTTCCAATACCCTCATTTGCTATGAAACTGCCATCTGGATCATCGCGGCGCACGGCGCGAATTGCCGTTGGCGCTGTAAAGAACACATCAACATTATAATCACGAATTATACGCCAGAATGTTCCCGCATTTGGTGTTCCTACTGGCTTTCCTTCAAAAACAATTGTGCTGCAACCACGAATTAATGGACCATAAACAATGTATGAGTGCCCAACAACCCAACCAATATCAGATGCAGCCCAAAAAGATTCATTTGGTTGCATTCCATAAACATTTTCCATTGACCAATTAAGGGCAACTGCATGTCCACCATTATCGCGAACAACACCTTTTGGAATTCCTGTCGTTCCTGAAGTATATAAAATATATAATGGGTCGGTTGATTTAACTGTTACACAATTATGCGGGGCAGCTTTATTATATTCATGTGCCCAATTCAAATCACTTTGGGCATCAAGATGTGCGGGGTGAACTTCGCGTTGTAGAACAATTGCTTTTTCAACCTTATGTTCTGCAAGGTGGCGCGCATTATCAAGAAGTGGTTTATATTCAACCAAGCGACCAGGTTCAATACCGCAAGAGGCTGTAAGAATTAGGCTTGGCTTTGCATCATCAATACGCTTTGCAAGTTCGGCAGGGGCAAACCCACCAAATACGACAGAGTGAATAGCACCCAAACGCGCGCACGCAAGCATACCAAAAATAGCCTCTGGTACCATTGGCATATAAATAATTACGCGGTCGCCTTTTTTAACGCCATTTGCAGCAAGCATACCTGCGGTTTTTGAAACGCGCTCTAATAAATCGAAAAAACTATATTTTTTAACCGTATTAGTTACAGGGCTATCATAGATTAGGGCAACATTATTGCCGCGACCTGCCTCTACATGGCGGTCGATAGCATTATAGCATGTATTAAGTTCGCCATCTGGAAACCATGCATTACCATCATGCCCAGTTTGTGGTTCTTTTACCCAATCAATGCCTTGTGCCGCCTTTAACCAGAAAGCAGATGGATTATTTACGCTTTCTTGGTATACTAGGTCATATTTGTCTGCCATTGTAAAATTCCCCTTGTCGGGTTTTTAAATAACAAATTTGGCACGCTTCATATATTAGGCTAAGGTCGTATTTGTAAAACTTACTTGCCTTTATTTTTATTTTCTACAAAATTAAATTTCTATAAAAAGTGTGGTTAAGATGCCGGGTGCAACAGTATTTATCGTAGCAGGTCTTTACGCGAGTTTATTATTCGTGCTTGCAAATTGGGCCAAAGAAAATGGCGGCAAAGGTTTTGGTTCGGTAATGTTCAAGCCAAAGACCCGCACTTATGCTTATAGTCTTGCACTTGCAGTATATTGCACATCTTGGACTTTTTTTGGGGCAGTAGGGACGGCCTTTGCCGAAGGTTGGCCTTATTTGCCAATTTATTTAGGGCCTATTTTGCTTTTTATTTTTGGTTCAAATTTTCTTGAAAGATTGGTTGAGGCGGTAAAACAAGAAGGTGCAACATCAATTTCGCATTTTATTGGTTCAAGATATTCAAATTCACGCGGTGTTGCAGCACTTGTAACTCTATTGGCACTTTTGGGAACTGTTCCATATCTTGCATTGCAATTACGTTCAGTTGGTTCAAGTTTTGTAAGGCTTGCGCATGAAAGTGACCCAACGGGGCCAATGGCATTAACCGCCCTTACATTGGGCGTGTTTGCAATGTTGTTTGGTACACGCTCTTATGAAGTTGCAAGCCGAAATGATGGGGTTTTGTTCGCTATTGCCGCTGAATCTGTTGTTAAATTAATTGCGTTTCTTGCAATTGGATTATTTGCAATAATTGCTTTTTTTTCTGCACCCACAGAAGCCCAAAATTATGGTATAGAGCGAATAATTGCTAATTTTAATCCGCGCAAAATCAATATCGATTTCTTTGTTCTTGGTTTTCTTGCATCGATTGCCGTGATTTGTTTGCCGCGCCAATTTTATGTTGGAATCATTCAGGCAAGCGGTGCCGATGATATAAGAAAGGCAAGGTGGCCTTTTGTTGCGTATCTTTTAACCACAACAATTATCGCACTTCCGATTGCGATTGCAAGTTTTGCGATTTTGCCAAATGGTTTTCGTGCCGACCTTTTAGTAATCGATATTGCGCTTCAAAAACAGCATACATTACTTGCTTTGGTTGTATTTCTTGGCGGTTTTTCTGCGGCAACGGGAATGGTTATAGTTGAAACTATCGCGCTTTCAACGATGGTTTCAAACGATTTGATTGCGCCATTATTGATGCAAAATACAAAATGGTCAAAAAATACCAATTTTGGTCAGGTAATGCTTTTTGTGCGTCGAATAATGATTGTTGCACTTATGAGTGTGGCATTTCTATACGCAACAAAAATTCCAGCGGGTGAGAGGCTTGCATCAATTGGCCTAATTGCATTTGCGGCGGTTGCACAATTTGCGCCAGCTTTAATTATGTCTGTTTATAGCCCAAACCGTGATCCAATGGCGGCAAAGGCAGGCCTAATGACTGGGCTTTTGGTGTGGGCATATACATTACTTATTCCAAATATAATTGATGATAATTTATTATTGCCATTGCATGGAACATTGCTTGACCCGTCTGCATTACTAAATATTGGTGGACTAAGTCCAATTTCGCACGGAACAATTTGGAGTATTGGGTTAAATCTTGTAGTTCACACAATGGTTGCGGCAAGACGCTTTAACCCCGCCAAATTCCCCTTCAAATTGGGGCGTAAAGTTTCGGTACAGCAGGTTACAAGCGTTGGTGAATTAATTGATTTGGTCGGTCGTTTTGTTGGTAAAGAACAGGCGCAAACAAAATTAATTAAAAACACTGATAATGAAATAAATCCACTTAATTTGCCAATTGATAGGGTTATGGCGCGCTCTGCGGAGCGTATGATTGCAAGTGTTATTGGTGCGCCATCTGCGCGCGCGCTAATGTCATCGGCATTGTCGGGCTCAAGCATAACGATTTCAGATATTACGCAAATGCTCGATCATACGGGGCAAAGTCTTCAATTTTCAAAAGATTTGTTGGCGGCAACCCTTGAGCATATCGACCCAGGTGTAAGTGTGGTTGATAGAAATCTAAACCTTGTTGCATGGAATAGCCGATATCTTGATTTATTTAATTATCCCCCCGGCATGGTCAGGGTTGGCGCACCTGTTGCAGAGCTAATAAGGTATAATGCCCTACGCGGTGAATGCGGACCTGGGGAAGTTGAGAATCACGTTGAACGTAGGCTTAACCATATGCGTAGAAGAAACCGCCACTCATTTGAGCGCGTCCGCGAAGATGGGCGCGTTTTTAAAACCGTTGGCGGCCCAATGCCGGGCGGCGGATATGTAATGTGTTTCACCGATATTACAAATGAAGCGAAAGCGCGCATCGGTCTTGAGAAAGCGCGCACAGAGCTTGAAATTAGGGTTGGTCAACGCACATCAGAATTATCACGCGCCAATCGTGCACTGGCGCAAGCCACAGCAGATAAAACAAGGTTCTTAGCCGCTGCAAGCCACGATTTATTACAACCACTTCATGCCGCAAGGCTTTTTGCAGCAGCCCTTTCAAGGCAAATTCCAGAAGAAAAGCAGCAATTATTAAATAAGGTTGATCAATCAATTGAAGCAGGTGAAAAACTACTTAGAAGATTGCTTGATATATCCAAACTTGATGCAGGTGGTGTTGTTCCGCAAGTAAGAGAATTCCCAATTAAAGCGAAAATCGCTGAAGTTGTAGAAATTTTTAGACCGCAAGCATTAGAAAAAGGATTGGAGATTCGGTTTACTGGTATTGATGCAATAGTTGAAACAGACCCAACTTTATTGCGTTCAATAGTCCAAAACCTGATTTCAAATGCAATTAGATATACAAAAAAGGGTGGTGTTCTGGTTGGAATCAGAAAGCGAAATAATAAAATTATAGTTGAAGTTTACGATACAGGCCCCGGCATTCCAACTGAAAAGCAAGAAAAAATCTTTCAAGAATTTGAACGCTTAGAAAGCAATGAAGAGGGTGGAATTGGTCTTGGCCTATCTATTGTAGAACGAACTGCAAGATTATTGGGTGCTAATATCAACCTTAAAAGCAATGAAGGAAAGGGAAGTCGTTTTAGTGTTTCGCTTCCTTATAAGGAAATTATTATTGGCAAATCTGAAATTGTAAAATCATCTGAAATGGAAAATGATAATGCCGATAAAGAAGTTAAAACTGATGAAAAACATTATGATATAAAACCAATGTCATTCATGATTGTTGATGATGATATGATTGTTGCCGAGGCAATGGAAACGCTTATGTGCCAATTAGGCCATAAGGTAAAAACTTATCATAAATATCACGATGCAGTAGTGGATAGTGAGCGATATGATGCATATTTCTTAGATTATGATTTCGGTTCTGGGCCGAATGGATTTGATTTGGCGCACGCAATTAAATCAGATAATGAAACTGCAAAAATTGCAATTATCACAGCAAATACAATTGATGAATTCACATCAGGTCTAGATTATGATGACATTGAAATCTTACGCAAGCCATTGGCGCAAGAGGCATTACTTAATTGGATTAGCAAAAACCTAAGAACCAATGCCTAAGGCACGGGCCGCG
>CAZKYS010000021.1:0-26452 GCA_964557085.1 uncultured Caulobacteraceae bacterium | reverse complement strand
GCAAGTGTTGAAGGCGGCATACAAGTTGTTCGCGGTAATGTTCAAGGCGGCGGCTCACCATTAGTTGCAGCACCAATTGCAGGGGTGCAATCAAATGGGGCAAATGGTCAATTACCAGCAATCGCATCAGATGGGCGCACACCATTTGATGTTTATAGAAGACCATTTAATAATAGCGGTTCAAAGGTTGCGCTTATTGTTGGTGGCCTTGGCCTTAATGCGCGCATTACCGAACGCGCGATAAATCAATTACCCGCCGAAGTTACATTAAGTTTTGTTCCCAATTCTGAAAATCTTCAAGCATGGATAAATAAAGCGCGTGCCCAAGGGCATGAAACCATGATTGAAATTCCAATGGAGCCATTTGATTATCCCGATAATGATCCAGGGCCACAAACCCTTATGTCGGGTGGTGAATGGGGTGAAAATCAGCGCAAGCTTGATTATGTTTTATCACGCACAACGGGCTATTTTGCGGTCACAAATTACCTTGGTGGGCGATTTGCTGGTTCGGCAAATGCACAAAATTTCATGAAATATATTAAATCACGCGGTGTGGGTTTTATTGCCGATGGTTCTGCCCCTGCATTGGCGCAAACCGCAAGAAGCCTTGGTGTTCGCGCAAGTGCCGCAGACAGAAGCATAGATATAAGGCCATCCGCCCCCGATATTCAGGCACAATTGGGCGCACTCGAAGCAAGCGCAAAACAAAAAGGCGCTGCTTTAGGCTTTGGCGTTGGTTATTCTGTAACAATTGATCAAATAATTTTATGGTTAAGTGAGGCAAGAAACCGTGGAATTATTCTTGCACCTGCATCTGCTGTAACGTCATAAATATGAAACAATGCGCAGATGCCTTACAGTTGGGGTGTGGCGCTTTCAAAATATTTGAGTTAATGTTGATGAATGTCTTTACCACCACCGCCAAAATTGTATCGCCCTAATGTCGGTCTCTTGGTTTTTAACCAAGAAAGAAAGGCATGGATTGGCAGAAGGCGCGGATTTCGCGGCTCTTATTGCTGGCAAACCCCGCAAGGTGGCATAGATAAAGGCGAAGATGTTTTAGACGCCGCATTACGCGAACTTACCGAAGAAACCGGCATTAATTCAAAACATGTCGAAATTTTAGAGCGTAATGATGAATGGCTTTGCTATGATTTTCCCGAATCAATGCGGAAAAATAAATTGAATAATTATCGCGGTCAGGCACAGGTTTGGTTCGCCCTTGAATTTAAGGGCGATGATGAAATGGTTCGCCTTGATAATCATTCACAAATTGAATTTGATGATTGGCGTTGGGAAAAGTTGGCAAATTTGCCAAATCTTGTGGTTCCATTCAAACGAAGTGTTTATGAAAAAATGGCAAAACGCTTTGCCCATTTAGCGGCACAATAATGAAGCCGCCAATTTTCTTCATTCACGGTGCCTTTGCTGATGCAAGTGTTTGGAATGATATTATCCCTTACTTTAAGGATGCAGGGTTCAAAACTTTTGCGACCACAATTTACCCTGAATTACGCAATAAAACCAAAAATGACGAATTACCAAAGCTTCGTTTGAATGATTATATAATTCAATTAAAATCACAAATCGAAGAATTTACCAAAGAATGCGGCCAAAAACCTGTTATAATTGGTCATTCAATGGGCGGGCTTTTGACCCAAAAGCTTATCGAAATGGGCTTGGGGTGTGCGGGTGTTTTTGTTACGCCTTCACCGCCAAAGGGGTGCGATGTGAAATCTTTGGTGGTTTTGCTTACACATTTGAATATCGCCCTACAAAATGACCCGACAAAATCATATAAGGTGTGGGATTTTGGGGCCAAATGGGGCGTTTTAAATAAAGTCCCTGAAAATGAAAAAGATGCCCGCAATGCCGAATTTATTTATGATTCAGGGCGCGCATTAAACGATCTTGTAAATTTTGACCAAGATGAATTTAAAATCGGCACAATTGATGAAAGCAAAATCAATGTTCCAACCCTAACAATTGGTGCAACCTGTGACAGGGGAACATTGGTAAAAACCCATCGTAAAACTGCCGCAAAATATGCGCGTGTTGGTGGTGATTATATTGAATATCCTGATGCAGGACACATGATTATCTATGAAAAAGATGCCCCGCAATTGGCGAAGGATATAATTGATTGGATTGAGAAAAAAATTAAATAGGCTTTTGTGCGACCATATCAATTAATGCCGACATGCCCTTATGACCCGCGCCTTCTTCAAGTTCTGCATCATAGGTTTCGATTAATTTTATTTCAAAATCATCAAACGCATTTTGCAAAATTTCATTAGTATAAAGATTTTCAATTGCCGATGGGCCGCCGGTTTTATATTCCAATTGCTTTGGCGTGTAACCATGAAGAAAAACCAAACCACCATTTTTGACCGATTTTTTAATTCCTTCAAATACCCGCGCGCGTGCTTCGGGTGGTGAAAATTGAATAAAAACCGCAAAAATTGCATCATATTCATTTTCTGGCCAAATATCATTTTCAATATCAGCAATCGAAAAATGAACATTAACCCCCAATTCGTGCGCAAGTTTTTTTGCCTTTTCCTGCCCAACAATTGAATAATCACTTGCATAAACTTCATGGCCTAATGAAGCCAAATAACAAGAATTGCGCCCTTCCCCATCGGCTGGAAGATAGATTTTTGAATTTGGTTTTAATTGATTTGCAAATTTCTTTACAAATTGACTTGGTGCTTTGCCGAAAATGAATTCGGATGCTGAAAACCTATCATCCCAAAAATTTGCCATTATTAAAAACCATATATTTCTTTAAATTCGGCATCTTTTGACGCCACCAATTTTGCCGTATCAACCATAACTTTGGCCTGTTTCCAGGTTGCATCATCTTGCATTTTACCATCAAGCATTGCAACGCCCGTGCCGTCTGGCATAGCTTCTAAAATACGCTTTGCAAACGCAACCTCTTGCGGGTCTGGCGAAAATACGCGTTTGGCAATCGCAACTTGGTTTGGATGAAGTGACCATGCACCCGCGCAGCCCATCAAAAATGCATTTCTAAACTGCTGTTCGCAGGCATCCAAATCGGCAATATCACCAAATGGTCCATAAAAGGCTTTGATGCCTGCCGCCTGACATGCATCAACCATTTTGGCGATTGTATAATGCCATAAATCTTGCTGCACTGATGCACGTGCCGCGCCATCTTCATTTGCATCAGATAAAACCCGATACATCGGATGACCACCGCCCACGCGCGTTGTTTTCATCGCACGGCTTGCCGCCAAATCCGCAGGGCCAAGGGAAATACCCTGCATACGCGGACTTGCAAGGGCGATTTGTTCAACATTTGCCACACCTTCGGCAGTTTCCAAAATTGCATGAAGCAATATTGGCTTTTTAACGCCTGCCTTGGCCTCTAATTGCGCAAGTAATTGGTCAACATAATGAATATCCCAAACACCTTCGACCTTTGGTATCATTATAACATCTAATTTAGCGCCAACTGCGCCAGTAATTTCGATTAAATCATCCAAAAACCAGGGGCTATTTAGGCAGTTGACGCGTGTCCATAAACCAGTACCCATGCTACGAAAATCCGTGGCCTGTGCCATTTTAATGAAGCCTGCACGTGCATTTTCCTTTTCACCTGCTGGAATGGCATCTTCAAGATTGCCCAAAATTACATCAACTGTTTTTGCAATTTCGGGAACTTTTGCCACAACTTTTTCCAAATGCGGCGGCACAAAATGAATCATACGTTGAACTTCGACAGGTAATTCGCGATAAGGATTAGGCGCGCCAATCGCAAGTGGTTTGTAAAAAGAACGTGGTGTTTTCATAATTTCCCCCAAAGAATTATTGTGCGCCGCAATCTCGCAACTGCAATATTAATTCTTTTTACCCAAAGGATGATTAGTTTCAACTAAATTCTTTAGTTTTTTGTATGCGACATGAGTATATATTTGAGTTGTCGAAATATCGGCATGCCCAAGCATGGTTTGAACCACCCGCAAATCCGCCCCGCCTTCTAATAAATGGGTGGCAAAGGCGTGGCGCATTACATGTGGTGAAAGGCGTGTTGGATCAAGCCCTGCCAATGCCGCCAATTTATCCAAAAGCCGCGCAAATTGGCGGCGCCCAAAATGGCCTTCCTTTGTATTGGCTGGAAAAAGGAATCTTCGGGCTTTTTGCGCCGCATGTTCATTTTGCGGGATGGTAATTTCGCGAACTTCAAGCCATTTTTTAAGCGCCAAAACCGCATGGCGACCCAATGGAATAAGCCTGTCTTTATTGCCTTTACCGCGAATAATCATCGAATTTGCGGTTTCATCCATAATTTCTTTTATTGGAATTATTGCAATCGGCATTGCCACCAATTCAGTTACACGCAAACCCGCGCCATATATTAATTCTAACATTGATTGGGCGCGTATGGCATCAATACCATCTAATTGGTCGATTGCATTTATTATTGCTTCAACTTCGTTGTTTTCGATGATTTTGGGTAAAGAGCGCGATTTTTTTGGCGCCTCCCAACGTGTCGTGGGATCTGTTTCAATTTGTCTTTCTTCAAGTAGGAAATGAAAAAATTGCCGCAAAGCGCTTCTTCGCCTTTGCAATGTCCCCTCACTTAAGCCCCGATTTTGAAGGTCAATTGCATATAGGCTTATGATTTCGTGATTAATTTGATTTATATCAAAATCTTCGCCAAATTTTGGCAATAAGAATAGTCTAAAATCGGCAAAATCACGCCTATAAGCATCAATAGTATTTTTTGAAGCGCCGCGTTCAGCGCCCATCATTTCTAAAAAACTATTGATAAAATCAATCAATATTTTTCACCTTTGGTGGGCTACTTGGGGAAGATTTTGAAATAATTTTTGGCAAGGAGCTTGTAATTGATTTTGTAATTGGTGCAGATGGCGGCGCAGGTTGGGCAAATTCAAGATTTCGTGCAAGAATTGTGAAAACCGCCAAATCTTTGGCTTCTTGAACAAAACCGGTTTGATTTAGATTTGCAATAATTCGCGTCATTGCCAAAATATCTACATTATTTGGATTTTGCCCTTGCATTGCAAGATGCGCCAATAAGGCCACCTCCCCTTTTGCACCACGTTTTGTGGCATCATCAAGAGCAAATAGAATGGTTTGCGAAGCAGGGGTTTTAGTTCCAAAATTACCACGCCAAAAATCATCCATACCAATATTTGCGCCAAGTGCATTGGCAATTAATGCATCACCAAGGGCAAGATTTATTTCATTTTGATTTTTCGCTTTTTTAAGCCTTGCGGGTAAATCATAATCAAATTTATCACCAAATTCGATTGAACCTGCCAGTTTAAAGGCATCATCATTATCAAAATCTATTGCCATAAATCTTGAAAAACTATCCTTGTTTTTATTTATTAAAGATGCGGCGGCAAATGTTTTGGCATTATCGATATTGGTTTCTTTGATTTGCGCAATTTCACTTGCCGAAGATTTTGAAAGCCCATAAAATTCATTAAAGTCAGTGGCATTTTTTAGAAAATCTTCGATTGCAAAACTTGGATTATCAACTGCAATTACAGTATCAGAAATCACGTTAGATGTGTTTTCAACATTGCTTTTTTTAACAAAGAATTTTTTTAAATCCCCATATTCACCAATTCCAAAACGCACCGCATTTAGTGCGGTTTTAGTTTCGCCAATGCCATTATCAATCATATATCTTTCAAAGGCACGCTTTGGGATATTTGTATTTAATTTTGCCTTGGCACGATTTGAAAGCGCGTAATTAACGCCATTATCACCATTAAAATCAAAATCACGTGCAAAAGCAGGCGGATTATCGCCATTCATCGCGCCAACATAATTTATTGAACGATAAAGCCAATCATCATTTTTCTTATTATTAAGGCTTGCGGCAACTTCCAATGATAAATTCGCCGCCGCCCCTTCATTATGAAGTGCAAAACATGCCGCGCGTAATTCAAGAAGTTTTTTATTCGGCGCATTTGTTTTCAAGATTGAAACAATCTGACAGGCATCTTCAATTCTATTTTCATAAAGCAAATTATCAGCATATGAAATTGCAAGGCTTTCATTAGATGTCACATCGGATAATTCGCCAATTAATTGGTTTGCCTGTGCAATATCACCAACATTAAGCGCCGCATTAAAGCGCAAAAGCCCAAGGTTGTCATCATCATTATCAGGCCCAATCCCGCCCGAAAATATCGCCCTTTTACTTAATGACAAAAGCGGAATAAATTTTTGATCACTTGTTATTTTTGTAAAGGCGAATTTTAAGTTTGCAGAGTTTGAATTTTTCCATAAATCACTTGAAAGCATTGGGCCTTCTGCCAATTCCTGATAAAAGCCCCATAATTTTACATCTTTAATCTCACTAGAATTAACAGTAATTGGCGCGGCAATGCGCGGCGTCACCAATGTATTAGCTTCTTGGGCGCGCGCTTCATGCGGCACTAAAAAGCAGGCATTGAAGGAAAAAAGACAAAGCGTCAAAAATTTGTTCGAAAATCTCATGGAATATATTTTTAGACTTAGGGTCATTCAAAATTAATTAAGAAATCGATATTTTGGTGATTTTTACGGCAAAACAATGGCAATATTGCAAATTTTTACACCTATAAAGTTTGAATCTATAGACATAAGACGCCATTTAACATTAAAATCAGAGATGTTAGAACATTTTCATGATGTTAAAGGATATTGAGTTGGAAGGGCAGACAATCTTGGGCGACAATCCGCCCAAGTTATTGAAAACTGTGGCCCTCGTTGGATTGATGGGTGCGGGAAAATCAACCGTTGGACGCCGTATGGCGTCTAGTCTTGGGGTTGATTTTGTTGATGCCGATGATGAGATTGTAATTGCGGCGGGTCGCTCGATAAAAGATATATTTCAAGAACGTGGCGAAGAAGAATTTCGCGCCGGCGAACGCCGTGTTATTGCACGGCTTTTGGAACAAAAACCACAAATTCTTGCAACTGGTGGCGGCGCATTCATGAACCCACTTACAAGAATTATTTTACGCGAAAAAGCCATAACAGTTTGGCTAAGGGCCGATATTGATACTTTAATGCACCGCGTTTCAAGGCGTAATGAGCGCCCATTATTGCATACTGAAAACCCGCGTCAGACTATGATTGATTTGATGACAGCACGTTACCCCGTTTATGAGCAGGCCGACATTATCGTTGATTCAGTTGATGGCCCACATTCAATAACGGTCAATAATGTCATTGCGGCATTAAAAGAATATGGCGAAGTTTTTGAACCACAAGAAGATAATAATGGATAATTTAAGCAAAATTGAAGTTGGCCTTGATGCAAGAAGCTATGAAATATTGGTGCAGAATGGCATTTTAAATAATGCTTATGAACATATTGCGCCATTTTCAAAAAGCGGAAAACTTCATATAATTGCTGATTGCAATGCCCTTAAACTTCATGGCGAAAAATTATTATCATCGATAAAAAATGCAAATGTCGAATATAATATTATCGAAATTCAAAGCGGTGAAAAATCAAAAAGTTTTGCTTCTTTTGAAAATGTAATTGAAAGCCTGCTTTCATTTGGTGCCGAACGCGGTGATTTAATAATTGCCTTTGGCGGCGGTGTAACAGGTGATTTATCGGGCTTTGTGGCAGGGGTTGTAAATCGTGGGATTGATTTCATTCAAATTCCAACCACACTTTTGTCACAAGTTGATTCATCGGTTGGTGGGAAAACCGCAATTAATGCAAAAGCGGGCAAAAACCTTGTTGGCCTATTTTGGCAACCGCGCGCGGTTTTAATTGATCCATTGGTTTTGGATACTTTACCACAACGCGATTTAATGGCGGGCTTTGCCGAAATTTTCAAAATTGGCCTTATTAATGATGCGCAATTCTTTGATTATTGCGATAAAAATTATGCCAAAATCCTTGAAGAAAATTCAGTTGAACGCCGCTTTGCAATCGAAACCGCAATAAAAGCCAAAGCAGATATTGTTGCAAAAGATGAACGCGAAAGTGGAATTCGCGCCCTATTAAACCTTGGCCATACTTTTGCACACGCAATTGAAGCGGGCGTAAATTATAATGAACAATTATGGCGCCATGGCGAAGCGGTTGCCTGCGGTATTGTAATGGCGGCTAATTTTTCGCGTCAATTAGAATTATTGGATGGGCAAAGCGCAAAGCGTATTGAAAATTTCATCCAAAATTGCGGCTATCGCACTAAATTAGATAATAATAATTTCAATGCTGATGACATGCTTGAGACAATGCGCCATGATAAGAAAAATTCGGGCGGGCAAATTAATTTAATTCTGTTGAATAATATTGGCGACGCTTTTGTATATAAAAATGCCCCAATTGATAAATTGAAACTTTTCCTTGAAAGTGAGTGCGCCAAAGCGGCATAAAATGATGAATGGTCTTATTTATACGGCACTTTTGATTTTCTTTCTTATTGGATTGAATGCCTTTTTCTCTTTGGCGGAAACCGCATTAACCGCTGCATCGCGCGCCAAAATGGCAACTTTGGAAAAAGAGGGTGATGTAAAGGCGGCCCGCGTAAACCAATTGCTAGAAGAGCGTGCCGATATGATTGGTGCAATCTTACTTGGTTCAAACCTTGTAACGATTGGTGCATCGGCGATTGCAACCATTATTTTTACAAGATTATATGGCGAGGCGGGTGCCGCACTTTCAACAATCATCCTTACCCCCCTACTTTTGATTTTTGGTGAGATTTTACCAAAATCAATGGCAATTAATGGGGCGGATGATATTTCGCGTTCGGTCTCTTTGCCTGTTAAAATAATGGTGAAAATCCTTGCACCTATTATGTTTGTTATCACTGGCCTTGTTAGTCTTTTGATGAAAATGATGGGCATAAAGGGCGAGGTTTACACAACCGAACAAGCATTGGCGGAAATTCGCGGCGCGGTGGAATTGGGCCGTCAATCAGGACATTTGGAAAAAGAAGATCAAGATCGCCTTGGTGGTATTTTGGATTTAAAAGATTTGGATGTTTCAGATATTATGGTGCATCGTAAATCAATGAAAACATTGGATATTTCAAATCCACCACGCGAAATTTTGAACCAAATTATTTCAACCCCACATTCACGCGTTCCACTTTATAAGGATGAGGCGGAAAATATCGTTGGCGTGCTTCATACCAAGGATTTATTACGCGCAATTGCCGAAAATGACGGTGATATTGAAAGTCTTGAGATTGATAAAATCATGAAAGCGCCGTGGTTTGTGCCTGATACGACCACACTTCAAGAACAACTTGAGGAGTTTTTGAAACAGCGCAATCACTTTGCCCTTGTGGTTGATGAATATGGCGTTTTGCAAGGTCTGGTTACACTAGAGGATGTTTTGGAAGAAATCGTTGGCGAAATTGTTGACGAACACGATATTCAAAAAACCGGCATTCGCCCACAGGCCGATGGCTCTATCAATGTTGATGGTTGGCTACCTATCCGTGATTTAAACCGTTATAAGGATTGGGATTTACCCGATGAAGATGCGGTAACCGTTGCGGGGCTTGTATTACATGAGGCGCAATCAATACCAAATGTTGGGCAAAGTTTTTCATTCCACGGTTTTAGATTTGTGGTTTTACGCAAACAAAGAAACCAAATCCTTGCCTTAAGAATTTTCAAAGAAGATGATGCCAAAGGCGAATAACTATTCTTTTCGCGGTTTATAAATATCAATAATCAATTGATACTTCTGCCCCTGCCATTGCCAAAGGCGAACATATTCACCAAGTGGTTTTTCGGCACTTTTTACATTGCCAAAGGTTGCGATTAAATCGCGCGTTTTTGACATTTGAACCCCTGAAAATTCCCAATCACCAAGGGGACGTGATGCGATAAGTGCGTTTTTATCCCCGCCAAAATTACTTGGAACCATATTTTCAGTTAGGATTATGGTTTTATCATTCGCATAATTTGCAAAAACATCTTTGGCATTTGAAATTGATAATTGTTCATTGATTTTTTCGTCAAAATCAAAAATATTTTTATCTGGGGCTGTTTGGGCAATTTCAAGATTTGAATAAGCATTATCCTTTGGCATTTGTGCAATATTATTAAAACTTGCCGCACCTGTATCTAATGTATAGCGCCAATTACCTTGGTCATCTTTTTGCCAAATTGTAAAGAAAAGCCCTGATTTATCGGTGTTTTCGATATAATATGCCCCCAAATCAAAACCAAAATCATCACTTGATGAAACACCAATAAAATTTGGATACCAACGCAATGCACTTGGACTTTTTGAATCTGGTGCATTCGCCATTTCGGTTAATTCATTAAAGGCATTACGCGGATTTGGATTAAACCAAACCGCATTTCTATCTGCGAATGCAAGAAAACCTTCGGCATAATTTGTATCTTTAGTTTTTTGGGCAAATTCATGTTCGGTATCAATTATGCCGCCTAAACCAGTTTGCGCAAAAGCAGGTGCGCTAAACAATACAAATATGAACGGTAAAATTCGACGCATCAAAAACTCCAAACAAAAATGGCGCAAAGCCATGCTTTGCGCCATCCTATATTCATTTTATAGAAAAACTATTCTTTTTTGCCGAAAATACCGCCAAGCATATTTTTGGCGCCATCAACAAGGTCATTAACAGGGTTGCCGTCGCCATCTTTATCAAGGCCTTTAAGAACGCCGCCGATTGGTGAATCATTCAATTTAGCCATAACGCCACCAAATGCACCGCTTGCCATTTCGCCCAATTGATCAGCTTTAGCTTTTAAAGTGTCACCAAGGCCGCCCGCGATTTCTTGAACTTTTTCAACAGGAACGCCAAGTTTAGCCGCAACTTCTTCAGCATTATCAACAAGATTTGTACCTGTTTCTTGTGCTTTTGCCAAAAGTTCATGTGCAACATTTTGTGCTTGTTCTGCGCCAACACCAACTTTTTCAGACAAACCTTTTACAAGGTCATTGCCACCAACTTTATCAAGTAAACCTTTTACATCAAACGCCATTTTGGCCTCCTATTTTATGCTCAATACATATAGTGATTGTATGTCAGTTTTGCAAATAAATTGGGGTTTTGTTTACATTATTGGACGTCAAAATCATAAAATGGCGCATCTTGCGGCTGTAACCGAAGGGTATAATGCCACCATTCGTCGCTATAATTCCTAAAGCCATGTTTTTCCATCAAGGCTTTTAATTTTTGGCGATTCTTTTGGGCGCTTTTGCTTATTGATTTATCATCTGTGGCAGTCTTTTTATCAAAGCAATCAAAAGGCGTTCCAAAATTAAGGCTTTGTGGATCGCGCCGATTGCCACAAACATTCGGGCGCCACCATTTTATCCAAGGCTTGCGAATTGGCGCAATCGCCAAATCAATTGTATAGCCGCGCGAATGATTTGATTTATCGGAAATATAGCCATCTTGAATAAGTTTTGATTGATGGGTTGCGGGGAAATATTTTTTATTAAAACCATCACCCGAATTTACCCAATCAACCATATTCAGAACTGCTTTACGCGGGCGATAACAATCAAAAACCACCAAAGTCTGATTATCCGCCGCCAAATCCTGTTGAACATTCTTAAGGGCGATTGCGGTATCATAATTTAAAATACATTCACCCTTTTTATAACCCGCAAGCGTTTTGCCCGTAAAATTATTTGACGTTGCATAACGCATATCTTGAACAATTGAAGTGGTCACGTCCGAAAGCCGCACGAAGTCGGATGGCATGGCTTCTTGGGTTTGGCAAATCTGCGGCGCAAACAATAGTAAAAATAGCAATCTCTTCATTTGGCACCTTTTTATTGACATTTGTATATACAAACATGTTCAAAAAAATAGCAAATTTTATTCAACCTTAATGCTCCCCTGTGAAACGGGGGAGTGTTTAAATCTCCGTCCCACCCACAGTAAGCCCATCAATCTTCAACGTCGGCTGCCCAATCCCCACTGGAACGCTTTGTCCGCCTTTGCCGCAGGTGCCGACGCCTTCGTCTAGTTTGAAGTCATTGCCAATCATTGTGACTTTGGTAAGGGCGCTTGGGCCGTCGCCGATTAGGGTTGCGCCTTTTATTGGATATTGGATTTTGCCATTTTCGACAAAATAGGCCTCAGAAGTTTGGAAAACGAATTTGCCAGAAGTAATATCAACATTCCCACCGCCCAATTGCGCACAAAAAACACCACGCTTGATTGATGCGATAATTTCATCAGGATCTGTGTTGCCATTTTCCATGAAAGTATTGGTCATGCGAACTTGTGGGGAATGATTGAAAGATTCACGGCGCCCATTACCTGTTGATTTTGTCCCCATAAGGCGCGCATTTTGCCTGTCCTGCATATAGCCGACCAAAATGCCATCTTCGATTAAAACAGTGCGTTCGGTTGGTGTGCCCTCATCGTCAAAATTTAAACTGCCACGGCGATTTTCGATTGCGCCATCATCAACAACTGTAACGCCTTTTGCCGCAACTTGTTGACCGATACGCCCCGAAAATGCGCTTGTTCCTTTGCGGTTAAAATCCCCCTCAAGGCCATGACCCACGGCTTCATGCAATAAAACGCCTGACCAGCCTGAACCCAAGACTACATCCATTTCACCTGCTGGTGCTGGTTTTGCATCAAGATTTACAAGGGCAATGCGTAATGCTTCATCGGCAAGGTTTTGTAATTTATCCATTTCAAGCCAATGACCATATAAAGTGCGACCGCCGCCGCCGCATGAACCTGTTTCACGTTTGCCATCTTTTTCGGCAGTTACCGCAACATTCACCCGAACCAATGGGCGATGATCTGAAAATATTTCACCATCACCACGTATAATTACAACATCTTTCTTTGCCGCCGCGAATGAAACTGAAACCTGAACTACGCGCGGATCTTTGACACGAATATAGGCATCGACATCACCCAAAGTTTTCACCTTGGTTTCAAAGCTTGGCGTATCAAGTGGATTTACATCTTCATATAGTTTTTGATTGGTTCTTTGGGGTGCAATTGCGGCATTTCCCGAATATCCACGCTTGGCAAGGCTTGCGGCATCCGATGCGCGTAAAAAAGAATCGCGTGAGATTTCATTTGAATGCGAATATCCGATTGCCTCACCTGCAACAATTCTAAGGCCAAAACCTTCATGCGAATCGTAAGATGCTGATTTTAAACGACCGTCATCAAACACAAAGCCTTCATGGCGGGCGGTTTCAAGATATATTTCGCCATCATCAGCACCCTCAAGGGCAGCTTTCAAACTCTCATTAGGGCCATTTTCAAGGGCACGGTCCAATAGCGAAACTTGGTCAAAACCAGAAGAATTAGTCATTCAAACATCCAAAATTAATTATATATAGGATTTTTCGCGCATTTTCCAAAAAAATAAAAGCAAAAACCACACTTTTAGTGCAGCAACCCACTTTCGTATTTCGTAATAAACATATATTACTTTGGTCGAGTGACAGATTGTCACACAGCGACAAGCTGTCACAACACACTAAAAGTCACAGGCGCATATTGCAACATTTGGGGGTTATAGGCGTCGTCAGGGGGAAAATATGAATTTTTCAAAGGCTGATAAGTTTATCTGCTTTAGCGCTTTGGCATCTATTTTGGGTGCTTCAAACGCTATGGCACAGGGTTTGGGCTTCCAAGAGCCTGTAACACCGATAATGCATGATATTGTCAATTTCCATGATAAAATATTGATGCCAATTATTGTTGTTATTTCACTTTTTGTATTGGGCCTATTGGTTTGGATTATCGTTCGCTATAATGCGAAATCAAATCCTAAACCTGCAACATTTACGCATAATACAACAATTGAAATTATCTGGACTGCGGTTCCGGTTTTGATTTTGCTTTTTATTGCAATTTTCTCTTTCCCGCTTTTGTATAAAGAAGATGTTGTTCCTTCAAAATATGATTTAACTATCAAGGCGACCGGCCACCAATGGTATTGGGAATATGAATATCCTGATTTTGAAGGTGTAAGCGTTACAGCAAACATGCTTGAAACCCGCGAAGAAGCACAAAAAGCGGGCAAACCTTTCCGCCTTGGTACTGATAATGCGATTTTGGTTCCTGTTGGTAAAGTTGTTCGTTTTCAAACAACGGCTGCGGATGTTATCCATTCATGGACTATTCCTGAATTTGGCGTGAAAATCGATGCGGTTCCTGGAAAACTTAACCAAGAATGGTTCCAAGTTGAAAAAACTGGCACTTATTATGGTCAATGTTCTGAAGTTTGCGGTATCAAACATTATGGCATGCCAATCGAAGTGAAAGTAGTTTCACAAGCTGAGTTTGACGCTTGGATTGCTTCGCAAAAATCCGCTTCTACCGATACAATTAAATTTGCCGCGAAATAGTGAGGTAACTATGGCGCACGATACACATAATACAGATATAAACGCTTTTGATGTTTCAGACAGACCATCAATTTTTAATCCTTGGCGTTGGCTAAATTCAACTAACCACAAAGACATTGGTACAATGTATTTGATTTTCGCAATTATCGCGGGCCTTATTGGCGGCGGAATGAGCGGTCTTATGCGTTGGGAATTAATGGAACCTGGTATTCAAGTTTTCAATGGCGGAATGTGGGGTAATGAACATAATTACCTTGTAGTTATGACGCTTCACGGCCTTATCATGATTTTCTTCATGGTTATGCCCGCTTTGATTGGTGGTTTTGGTAATTGGTTTGTGCCGATTTTGATTGGCGCACCTGATATGGCCTTCCCACGTATGAATAATATTTCATTCTGGTTGATGCCTGCTTCTTTGGGATTGGCGGTGCTCTCCACCTTTGTGGATGGCGGCCCTGGCAATGGCTTTGGCGGCGGCTGGGTTTTATATCCACCATTGTCAACTTCTGGTCATGCCGGCCCATCTATGGATTTATTGATCCTATCACTTCATATTGCAGGCATTTCATCAATTCTTGGTTCGATTAACTTCATCACAACAATTTTGAATATGCGCGCCCCTGGCATGACAATGTTCAAAATGCCATTGTTTGTATGGTCAGTTTTTGTGACTGTTTGGCTTTTGGTATTGTCTTTGCCAGTTTTGGCAGGCGCACTTACCATGCTTTTGACAGATCGTAACTTCGGCACTGGTTTCTTTGACCCTGCACAAGGCGGCGACCCAATCATGTTCCAGCATTTATTCTGGTTCTTTGGACACCCTGAAGTTTACATTCTTATCTTGCCAGGTTTTGGTATCATTTCACACATCGTTTCAACTTTCAGTCGCAAACCAGTTTTTGGTTACACACCAATGGTTTTGGCAATGGTTGCAATCGGTTTTGTTGGCTTCATCGTGTGGGCGCACCACATGTATACAGTTGGCATGAACGTGAACCTTAAAGCCTATTTCGTTGCTGCAACTATGATTATTGCGGTTCCGACTGGTATTAAAATCTTCTCTTGGATTGCGACAATGTGGGGTGGTTCAATCCGCTTTACTGTTCCGATGATGTGGGCGATTGGCTTTATTTTCGTGTTCACTGTTGGTGGTGTAACTGGTGTGGTTCTTGCAAATGCGGGTGTTGATACTGCAATGCATGATACATATTATGTGGTTGCGCACTTCCACTACACAATGTCACTTGGCGCGGTATTCACCATTTTTGCGGGCTTTTATTATTGGTTACCGAAAATGTCTGGCTATAAATATAATGGCTTCTTGGGTGGATTGCATTTCTTCATCACTTTTGTTGGTGTGAATCTAATCTTCTTCCCGCAGCATTTCCTTGGCCTTCAAGGTATGCCACGTCGTTATGTTGATTATGCCGATCAGTTTGAATATTGGCACAAAATTTCAACATATGGTTATATGGTAACTGTGGTTGGTGTTGTTGTATTCCTTATCATGCTTGCTGAATGTTTCTTGGTGAAACGTAAAGCGGGTGCTAACCCTTGGGGTGATGGCGCGGATACATTGGAATGGACATTGTCTTCACCACCGCCATTCCACCAATTCTCTGAACCGCCTGTGTTGGTTGACCATGGTCATGACCATCACGAACCACACGCTGTTCCTGCTGAATAGGTGACCTATGAGTGAAGCGACCTTTGACAATTCAAACCAAATGATGGGCGAAAAAAATTCGCGCATCGCAGGTTGGAAAGATTATTTCGCGCTTTTAAAGCCGCGCGTTATGTCACTGGTCGTATTCACTGCATTGGTTGGTTATGTTTGCGTTCCAACAAATCATAACCCAATCGTTACTGCATTGGCGATTTTCGCCATTGCATTGGGCGCAGGTGCAAGTGGTGCATATAATATGTGGTATGATGCCGATATTGACGGCCTTATGAAACGCACACGTATGCGCCCAGTCCCTGCTGGCCTTGTAAACAAAGAAGAAGCCCTAATGATGGGCAATATATGTTCGGTGGTTTCAGTTTTATTATTAGCTTTAACAACCAATTACCTTGCCGCATTTCTTTTAGCTTTTACAATTTTCTTTTATGCCGTTGTTTATTCAATGTGGCTTAAGCGTCATACGCCAAACAATATTGTTATTGGCGGCCTTGCGGGTGCATTACCACCTTTCATCGGTTGGGTTGCTGCGGGCGGGCCAATTAATTTAAACGCATTCTTACCACTATTAATTATTTTCCTTTGGACACCACCGCATTCGTGGGCTTTGGCACTTTATAAAGCGGGTGATTATGCGCGCGCTGGTGTTCCTATGATGCCGGTTGCAAAGGGCGCAAAATCAACGCGCATTCAGATTTTCCTTTATTCTTTGCTTTTAGTTCCTATTGCGATTGCCCCTTCATTCACTGGCCTTGGTGGTAAATTATATATGGGCACAAGCATTGTATTGGGTGTTTTATTCCTATTGCTTGCTTATCGCTGCATGATTTCAACATCTGGTGATATTGACGCACGTGTTGATGGGCGCTCACTTTATAAAGATGGTGCAAGTGCTAATAAGCCGGCGCGTGATTTATTCGCATTCTCTTTGATTTATTTAACTGCCTTGTTCGCTGTTCTATTGCTTGAGCATGGTTTTGGCCTTTGGTTTTGATTGGATTTAAAATGACGCAACAAGAACAAAATCAAATCGCAAAAAAAGGCCGCAATAATGCAATCATGTATGCATTAATTGCACTTGTGGTGATTGTTTTTGTCGTAACCCTAATAAGAATGGGGGGCGCGCATTAATGAATAAAAATACAAAAATCGCAATCATTGCTACGGCTGCCCCTATTTTAATGTTTGGCGCGGCCTTTGCGGGCGTTCCGCTTTATAAATTATTTTGCGAAAAAACTGGTTATGGTGGCACAACCACAATTGCCAAAAAAAATGCCGATGGCTATTCAGATAAAGTTGTTCATGTAAGTTTTGATTCAAACGTAATGCCCGATGTTAAATGGGAATTTAAACCAAATCAAAATAATCTTGACGTTAAACTTGGGCAAAATGTTCTTGCCTTTTATACAATTAAAAACACATCTGATAAGCCTGTAACGGCGATTGCCGAATATAATGTAGCACCACATAAGGCCGCAATTTATTTTCAAAAACTTGAATGTTTTTGCTTTACCAACCAAACATTGCAACCAGGGCAAAGCCTTGAATTGCCTGTATTATTCTTTGTCGACAAACGGATTGCAGAAGATGCAACCACCAAAGACGTCAAGGATTTAACACTTTCATATACTTTCATGCTTGTAAAACCTAAAAAGGATGCAAGCGTTGAGGTGAAAACTAAAACTAAATCGTAAAAGCCCATTAGGGAAAAGAAAGGAATCGGGGGAAAAATATGGCACATGCAGCAGTGAAGCATGACTATCACTTAGTTAATCCAAGCCCTTGGCCATTATTGGTTTCAATCTCATTATTTGTACTTGCGGTTGGCTTTGTTGTAATGTCAAAAGGCCTTGTCGCAGATCCAGTATCATTGATTGAGGCTTATGTTGGCGGCGCAGACAAAGCAAAAGTTCTTTTAGGGCAAGGCTCTGAGGCGGCGGTTGCGGCACTTAAAACCAATCCTGACTTTTTGAAAGCTGCAGCAGCAGACCAAGCAAAAACAATTGCCAATTTGCAAACTGGCATTTCATGGCATTGGTTGATGGGCAAATCAAAAATTTGGGTTTTGCTATTGGGCTTCTTATCAGTTGCAACAATCGCAGGCTCTTGGTGGGCTGATGTTGTAAAAGAAAGCCGTGCGGGCGATCATACACCTGTGGTTCAAATCGGCCTTAGATATGGCATGATTTTATTCATCCTTTCAGAAGTAATGTTCTTTGTGGCATGGTTTTGGATATTCTTTGAAGGCGCGATTTGGCATGATGAGCGTCTTGCTTCAACAGTTCCAGAAGTTGCCGAAGCTTGGGCGAAATGGCCACCTGAAGGTGTTGAAGCGGTTAATCCTTGGGAATTGCCACTTTTAAACACGCTTATTCTTTTGCTTTCAGGCACAACAGTAACTTGGGCACACCATGCGCTTCAAGAAGGTAATCGCAAATCAACCGCAATTGGTTTGGCAATTACTGTTGCATTGGGTGCTTTGTTCACATCTATTCAGGTGCATGAATATGGTTCAATCCTTCATGAGAAACTATTTGGTTTTGGTGGTGGTGCTGGCGGCCTTTATGGTTCTGCATTCTTCATGGCAACTGGTTTCCATGGCGCACACGTTTTGGTTGGAACAATCTTCCTTTTGGTTTGCTTAATTCGCCTTCTAAAAGGTCATTTCACACCACAAAAACACTTCGGCTTTGAAGCTGCGGCATGGTATTGGCACTTTGTTGACGTGGTTTGGTTGTTCCTATTTGCGTTTATCTACGTCACCTTCGGTTAAATTTTTTTGGCTTTGCCAAAAATAATTTTACCGAGAGTTACAAGGACAATAAATTTTAAAAAACGTGGTTTTAAAAAATTATTGACATTATATTTAGAAAAGGCTTGAAACTTCGGTTTCAAGCCTTTTAAGTTAATTTGTGATTTATATTTGTAAGTGATAGTTTTATGCCCCCTTGGTTGATTGATGGAATTAAGTGTAAGTGTCCGCATTGTCATGATGGGGATTTGTTTGGCGGGATTTTGAAATTAAAGTCCAATTGCGATAAATGTGGTGCAAGTTTTAAAGACGCCGAAACCGCTGATGGCCCTGCTTTTTTTGTGATGACTATTGCGGGCTTTATTTTAACGCCAGTTTTGTTGATTTTGCTTTTTGCGTTTAAATTATCGCCATTGGTTTTAATGGCAATTATGACGCCGCTTACTTTGATTGTCTGTATCGCGCTTTTGCGCCCATTTAAGGCTAGTATTTATGCCCTGCAAGTGCATAAAAAATTCAAAGAGGCCAAGGCCAAAGATTACGAACATTTGCAATAATGAAATTTCGCCCACTTCCCTTTCTTACCATTTTTACAATTCCAATATTGATTGTGCTATTCATGTTGGGAAATTGGCAATGGCATAGATATCAATTCAAACTTGCCAAAGAAGCCGAACCACCAAGTGCACCAATAAGTTTAGAATTGGCGCTTAAAAACCCAAAAGAATTTACCAAAGTTCACATAATCGGCACACCACAATCACGCCTTACCGCTGTTGCGGCAACCGAATATGAAAATTATGGCAAACGCTATTTTGGCGTGGTGCAAACCGAAGGCAAAAACATAATGTTTGAATATGGTTTTGTTGCCGACAAAGAAATGGCACGCGGTGCAACACTTTTAAACCGCAAAACTGATGTTGATACAATTGCGGTAATGCGGCTTTCAAAAAAACCAAATGCCTTCATTCCCGACAATAAACCACCCGAAAAATTCTTTTGGCCCGATATTAATGCGATGGTCAAAGTAGTTGGTGGTAAAGTTGATGAAAGCCAATATTATTTTACCCCTATTATGATGTCACCATTTGGAATGAGCCCGCGCGCCAACCCTTATGCCGATGAAAAAGGGGCAACTTATGTCGAGCCAGGGCGCCATTTAGGCTATGCGCTAACATGGTGGGGGCTTTTCATTTCTTTAATTGCGGTCTATGTGGCACTGCATATTAAAAATGGCAGATTAAGTTTAAAAAAATGAAATATATTTCTACGCGCGGCAATTCGCCAGAAGTTGGTTTTATCGATGCAATCCTTGCAGGTCTTGCACCTGATGGCGGGCTTTATGTTCCAAAAGAATGGCCACGCCTTGATGATGAAACTTTGGGTAAAATTGCCGATTTGCCATATAATGAAGTTGCCGCAGTGGTTCTTAAAACCTTTGCGGGCGATGATTTAAGCATTGAAACTGCGCGCGCAATTTGTGCACAAGCCTATGATAAACAATGGCATCATAAAGATATTGTTCCAAGCCGTGAAATCGCACCCAATACTTATTTGATGGAATTATTCCATGGCCCTTCTTTGGCGTTTAAAGATGTGGCAATGCAAATGATTGGCGCACTTTTTGAATATTGCCTTGAACAGCGCGGTGAAAAACTTTCGGTGATTTGCGCAACGTCTGGCGATACAGGTGGCGCGGCGGTTGAAGCGTTTAAAAATAAAAAAAATATCGAACTTTTCGTTCTTATGCCTGATGGGCGGGTTTCAGAAGTTCAAAAACGTTTTATGACCGCATCAAACGGCAATAATGTTCATGCTTTAATTCTTGATGGCGATTTTGATGGCGCACAAACCCTTTTAAAAGGCCTGTTTGCAGATAAAGACTTTGTAAAAGAAGTAAAACTTGCACCGGTTAATTCGGTGAATTTTGCCCGTATCATTGCCCAATGTGTTTATTTTCTTAAAAGCGCGCAGGTTTTGGGTAAAAATTCCAAAATTGATTATGTGGTTCCAACCGGTAATTTTGGTGATGCTTTATCAGGTTGGGTTGCAAAAAAACTTGGTGCCAATATTGGTATGATTAATATTGCCAATAATGCGAATAATGCATTGGCGGTTTCAATGAAAACTGGTCATTTCCAAATTGGTGAAAGTTCAATTGCCACTATTTCACCCGCTATGGATATTCAGATCCCATCAAACTTTGAGCGCGTAATGTATGAACTTAGCTTTGGTGATGAAAAATCACGCGCGCAGGTAATTAATGATGTCTATGCATCATTAAAAGCAAAGCGTGAATTTGATATTGCCCCTGAAACTTTGGCGCAAATTGGCAAAGAATTTCAATCTTCTTATGCCGATGATGCAACAACACGCGCGGCAGTAAAAGATTGCCATGAAAAAACCAATGAAGTGATTTGCCCGCATACTGCGGTTGGTTGGGATGCGATAAAAAATTGCCGCAAAGATAATCCAATTGTCTTATTGGCGACTGCGCATCCTGCGAAATTCCCTGAATCTATTGTTGAAATATTGGGTATTAATCCTGATTTACCTGAATTCGTTTCTGACCTATTTGACAGGCCAGAGAAATATGAAAAACTTGCACTTAATGAAAACATCATCAAAAATTATATCCGCAATAAAATCTGAGGGCGCAAATAAGGTTAAAATTATTCGCCTTGAAAATGGTGCGCGCATAATTTTTGACCCCCTGCCCTATATAAAAAGTGCAACCATTGGCATTTGGGTAAATATTGGCACGCGCCACGAAGCGGATAATCAAAATGGTATTGCCCACCTGCTTGAGCATATGGTTTTCAAAGGTGCGGGTAATCGAAACGCCCAAAAACTTGCCGAAGATGCCGAAGCACGCGGAATATATCTTAACGCCTCAACATCTTATGAGCGTACGGGGTTTTATGCGCGCTGCCTTGGTGAAGAAGCAGGTTTTGCCTTTGATTTATGTGCAGATTTAGCATTCAAACCGAATTTAGATGAAAATGATTTCGCGCTTGAAAAAAATGTTGTGCTTCATGAAATCAACGAAGCTTTTGACGATGCCGAAGACCGCGCAAATGTTTTGAACCAAATTGCAACATTTGGAAATCATGCAATGGGGCGCCCTATTTTGGGTGATGAAGCCTCATTAATGGCAATAACGCACAATCAATTAGTTGAATTTCACAATCAATATAGAAACCCAAAAAACCTTGTTATTGGTTTTGGCGGTGCAATTGATGAAGATGAAATGCTTGAAAAGGCAATTGATTTAGTCGCTCATTTAAAGCCTGAAAATCAAAAAACTTATGATGATTGCATAATTTCGCATAAATCAATTTTTGAAACCCGCAAAATTGAGCAATTACAATTAGTGCTTTCAATGTTTGCCCCAAAGGCAAGTGACAAAGACCCATTCGGCACACAGGTTTTAAGCGCCATTCTAGGCGGCGGAATGGCATCACGCCTTTTCCAAGATTTGCGCGAAAAGCGCGGCCTTGTCTATGGAATTGATTGCTATCCAGAGCGTTATGTCGATGTTGGTCGCCTTAATATAAGCGCCGGAACCCACGCAAAAAGCGCAAAAGAAGTTATATCACGCACCATGGGTCATATTGAAGATTTGGCAATAAATGGCCCAAATGATGCCGAATTTTTGCGCGCAAAGAAAACCATTGAAACCTCTATAATGATGTCTTTGGAAAACTCATCTTCAAGATTATCGGCCGCGATTAATCAAATTTGCGCGCTTGATAATATTCTTTCGATTGATGACATTACTATGGGAATTAAAAATATAAAGCCCGAAGATATCAAAAGGCTTGCAAGCCAAGCACTTGAAAAAAATTATCGCGCATCATCAGGTGTTGGCAAAAGCGGTCAAAAAGAAATCGAAGATTTTTTAGTTTGCTAATATAACAAATAGATATAATTTGAATTCATTCAGCGTTCAGATGAAATAACTATTATATTAATGTGGCTTACCCCACAAAGGAGCAAAAAATGCTTAGCAAGGATAGTAAAGTCTTGAAGGCGGCAATTTTAATTGGTGCAATGTTTGCAATAAGTGCATGCACACCAACCGTTAGAGTTGCTGTTCCCGATAAGCCGATTGAAATCAATCTTAATATCAATATGAAGATTGAACATAATCTTAGGGTCCAAATGGAAAAGGATCTTGAGCAAGCGGCAAAAGCTAACCCTGGTATTTTTTAGTTTCATTATTGGTTGCAGGTTTAAACCCAACCTTTGGAGAATGTTATGAACAAATTATTTGCTAAATCCACTATTGGTTTTGCTATTGCAAGCGTGGCAATCATCGCACCAGTAAGTGCACAATCATCGCTTGAAGCATCAGTAAAAATCAAAGATAGCGCGCTTAAAGCAAATGTTATTGGCGAATCTGTTTCTGGTTATTTGGAATTTGTAAAAGTTCCAACCCCAAGCCAAGTTGATATTAGCCGTGCGGTAAATGAAATTAATGCTGAACGCAAAAAAGTTTATATTAATATGTCACGTGAGCGCGGCATAAGCGTTGATAAATATGCATTGACTTCTGCATTGGTTCAAATTCGCGATAAAACCCCAAATGGTCAATATTTTAAAGACCAAGATGGTCAATGGTGTATCAAAACTGATAAAGCCAAAATTGACGTAACCGGCGACGTTATTACAATTCAATGCCAATAAAAAATAAAATTTAGAATTTTTGAAACCACGCGGAAAATGTTTCGCGTGGTTTTTTATTAATGATTCATTACCAATTTCACATCATATAGATTTTATGAGCAACGACACTTCATCGGTAACCGCATTAATATCTTCACGCATTTGCCACGATTTGGCGACACCAATTCAGGCATTAACCACCGCGCTTGATGTTTTGGAAAGTGATAATTCACCCGAAATGCGTGAATCTGCTATCGCTTTATTACGCGAAAGCACAAATAATGCCACCGCAAAAGTTGAATATATGCGCGCAGCATTTGGTTCAATAACCGCAGGTGTTGGAATTGCCCTAATTGAAGATTTAAAGCGCGTTGCAATTAAGTTTTTCGCATCGCAAAAAGCAAAATTAAATTGGGAATCAACCGAACAAGAAGCCCCAAGACCAATTGCACGTGTTTTGCTTAACCTTATTTTAGTTGCAGCAGATAGTTTACCACGTGGCGGTGAAATTCTTGTTAGAAGCCAAAAGAATGCAGAAATAATTGAGTTTTCAATTCGCGCAACTGGCACACGTATAATGTTGAAACCGCAAATGCGCCAAGCGTTACAAGGCATAAAACCAGAAGAAGGTTATGATGCGCGCACAATTGGCCCATATTTAACTTTCCTAACTGCGACAGAGCATAAAATTCAACTTGCAGCGCGTGAAGATGAAGCCTCACTTACATTTTTGGCCCGCATGCGCCAGAATAGTTAATTAAGTCGATAAATTTTTACACAACTTAAAGTATTTTATATAATAAATACCCCACACAAGAATAGTTTTGGGACTTTTATGCGTAATAATATGTCGATAAGTGTAAATTACAGTGCAAATTGCAAAATAATTTCCATTTTTCACCATCTTATTAGTTAAGCCTTAACAGTCTAGGTTCAAAAAGGTTCTGATAAACGCATATATCACTAAACAACCTTAAGTAGGAATGATAAAATGGATGAGTTATTAGCGGAGTTTTTAACAGAAACTAATGAGTTTCTAGAGACCGTTGACACCCAACTCGTACAGTTTGAAGCTGACCCGACGGATAGTGCAACCTTAAACAATATTTTCAGGCTTGTGCATACAATAAAGGGAACATGCGGATTTTTGGGATTGCCAAGATTACAATTTGTTGCCCACGCGGGTGAAACCCTACTTGGTAAATATCGTGATGGTTCATTAGTTGCCACACCCGATAGTGTTCAATTAGTTTTGGAATCAATTGACCGCATCAAAGAAATCCTTGCAGATTTAGAGGCAACAGGTGCTGAACCTGAAGGTGATGATTCTGAATTAATCGGGGCCTTAGAGCGCGCGGCAGAAGGTGAAGCTGCACCACCTGCGGCAAAAAAAGAAGTTGTGAAAGCGCCTGAACCTATTAAAGAGCCTGAACCTGCTCCTTCAAATATTCCAATGACAGGAAATGAAGGCAAATGGGATGCCGATTTAGGACGCCATTTAAAACCTGGTGAAGTTTCTTTAGCGGATTTAGAAGCTGCATTCTTGGCGGCAACAGTTGAAGAATTCCCACCAAAAGAAGAAGAAATTGTTGTTAAACCACCTGAGGCTGACCGCAGATCTTCAACAACGGATCGCCGTGCAAGTGCACGTGATGATGATGATGACACCGCAGCAAAAGGTGCAGCGGGCGTTGCAGCACAATCAATTCGTGTAAATGTTGATGTTCTTGAAGACCTTATGAATATGGTCTCTGAACTTGTTTTGACACGCAACCAATTGATGCAAATGGTGCGCAATTCAACCAATACAGAATTTAAAGCGCCTTTACAGCGACTTTCATCGGTTACTGCGGAATTACAAGATAGCGTAATGAAAACCCGTATGCAGCCTGTTGGTTCTGCATGGAAAAAATTACCACGTATTGTTCGCGATGCGGCTCGTGATTTGGGTAAGAAAATCGATCTTGTTCTTGATGGTGAAGCAACCGAACTTGATAGACAAGTATTAGAGCTTATCAAAGATCCACTTACCCACATGATAAGAAATTCATGTGACCACGCAATTGAAACACCTGATGTTCGTGCGGCGGCTGGTAAATCTGAAACTGGTACAATTCGCCTAAATGCATATCATGAAGGTGGTCACATTGTTATTGAATTGACCGATGATGGTGCGGGCTTAAATACTGCGCGTATTCGGGATAAAGCAATTAAAAACGGCCTTGTTTCAGAAGAGCAAGCATGGATTATGCCTGATGCACAAATCCACCGCTTTATCTTTGCCCCTGGCTTCTCGACTGCGGCGGCTGTGACTTCTATGTCTGGTCGCGGTGTTGGTATGGATGTGGTTAAAACCAATATCCAATTAATCGGCGGCGAAGTTGACCTTATTTCTACCGAAGGAAAAGGCACTAAATTCTATATCAAAATCCCACTAACACTTGCGATTGTTTCTGCACTTGTGGTTGGTGAAGGCAATCAAAGATTTGCAATTCCACAATTAAGTGTTGTTGAACTTGTATCTGCCGGCGGAACATCTGAACATCGTGTGGAGACTTTAAACAAAGCACGTGTGCTGCGCTTACGTGACAGATTATTACCACTAATGAACCTTTCAGAGGCATTGGGGGTCGAAAACACCAAAATTAAAGATGAAAAATCAACCCAATTTGTAGTTGTTATGCAACAATCAGGCATGACATTCGGCATCGTGGTTGATGAAGTATTCGACACAGAGGAAATTGTGGTTAAACCATTATCTTCTGCGGTTGCAGATGCTAAATCATTCTCTGGCGCGACTATTTTGGGTGATGGTTCGGTGATTATGATTATCGACCCTGCGGCAATTTCAAAAGCAGTTGGTGAAACCGAAGATCATTCAGACGAAATCGAAGCGAAAAGTAAAACTGAAGCTGCGCAACAAAGAGATGAAAGAACTTCACTTATCATATTCCGCGCTGGCTCACCTGATCCAAAAGCGGTTCCGCTTGGCGTTGTTACACGT
>CAZKYS010000020.1:0-26802 GCA_964557085.1 uncultured Caulobacteraceae bacterium | reverse complement strand
AATTATTTTAGGCGCATGAACTTCTAAGGGGCGCAATGTTTCATATATTTTTGCAAAGTCTTGAAGGGTTGCGTCAAACAATTCTTGAAAGCTTTCGATTACAAAATAATTTTCCTGCAATCTATCGATTTGATATTCTGTTTTCATAAGCCTTAATAAGTCAAACTTTATCCTTATTGGTTCATGGCTTTGAACTGAATAGACACTCTCAAGCGGGGAGGATAATATTCCTGCGCCATATATTTTTAATTGGTCATTTTGTGAAATTAGACCAAATTCAACACTATACCAATAAAGCCTTGCAAGCTCTTTTAAACTATTAAACTCAATTGCGCGCATCCCGCCTTTGCCATAGGCTTCCATATAATCGGCAAAAATTGGATTTGTTAAAAGCGGCACATGACCAAATACATCATGGAAAATGTCTGGTTCTGAAATATAGTCGAATTGCTCTGGCTTTCTTATGAATTGGCCTGCGGGGAAAATGCGATTTGCCAAAAGTTCGAAAAAATCTTCATCTTCTACAAGGCCTTCAACCGCAATGATTTTCCATCCTGTTTTTTCAAATAATAATGGATTTATTTTATCAAAATCTGGAATGCCACCATCATTAAGGTTCAAAATATTTATGCCATGAAGGAATTCTTCACAGGCAATATCCTTTAGAATGTCGATTTGACGATTATATAATTTTGCCCAAGTTTCATGTTCTATTGGACTATATGAATTCCAATTTTGATTAATTTGGACGCGTTCGAGTGTGTTTTGAATTGACATAGAAACCACATTAGTTACTTTTGCAACTAATTTAGTCTAAGTCATATTTTAGTCAATCAATTATAATTTAATTAGCCCGTAAGTTTGCATTATATTTATGCTTCTTGGGGTCAAATTTACCAAACACTTCGCTTACGCTTGGGTGTGATACTGGGTCGCCACTATCGTCAAATGTAAGATTTTGTTCTGAAACATAGGCGACATAATGGGTTTCATCATTTTCAGCAAATAAATGATAATAAGGTTGGTCACGCGAAGGGCGCATATTTTCAGGGATGGAATCATACCATTCTTCTGAACTTGAAAATTCTGAATCAACATCGAAAACCACGCCACGGAAAGGAAAATGGCGGTGTTTAACAATTTGCCCAATTGTAAATTTTGCTAATTTTGCTTCCATTTTTTATCTCCAATCTTGAGATAATGTGCGCCACAATTTAATTCAATGGTTTAAAACAAAATGTTGCAGAATATTGGCCTTTATAACATTTATGTATTATGAAGCATTTAGAGAATTAAATGACCGAACCAAAACAACCAGATAATAAACGAAGACGTGTAAATTTTTCAAAAGATAAAATTGAAATACGTGACACGCATGAAAAAGTTCGCACAGCTAAAAAGCGCACGGAGCAATCTGCCCGCTGGCTTGAGCGGCAGCTTAATGACCCATATGTCAAACGCGCAAGGGCAGAGGGGTGGCGTTCGCGTGCGGCGTTTAAATTAATTGAAATTGATGATGCCTATAAATTAATAAAGCGCGATTCATATGTATTAGATTTAGGTGTTGCACCAGGTGGTTGGGCACAAGTTGCAATAAAGCGCGGTGCCAAAAAAGTTATTGGTGTTGATTTGCTTCAGGTAAATCCAATCGAAGGCGTTGATTTAATTGTTGGTGATTTCACTGAACAAGAAATTCAAAGTCAAATGTTGGAAATGCTCGGGCGTAAACCTGATTTAATAATGTCCGATATGGCCGCGAATACTGTTGGGCATCGTGAAACCGATCATATAAGAACCATTGCATTAGCTGAGGCTGCCGCATATTTTGCAATCGAATTTCTTGAAACCGGTGGTTCATTTATCACAAAGGTTTTCCAAGGTGGCGGCGTTGGCGAAATGCTTGATGCGCTTAAGAAAAATTTCAAAAAAGTCTATCACTTCAAGCCAAAATCAAGCCGTGCAGAGAGTGTGGAATTGTTTTTGGTTGCAACAGGGCGCAAATAAAATGACAAATTTGGCGCTTTGGGATTGACAAAAGCGCTAAACCTAAACTATTAGCCGCCATGTTTGACCATAAAATCCAAATTCGTGACGCCCTAACTTTCGATGATGTTCTTCTCGAACCATGCGCGTCAAATATCCTTCCCGCTAATGTTGATGTTAAAACCCGTCTTGCTGGTGATATCACATTAAATATCCCACTTATATCTTCGGCAATGGACACCGTTACCGAGGCTAAGCTTGCAATTGCAATGGCGCAGTATGGCGGTATGGGAATTATCCACCGCAATCTAGATATTGAAATTCAGGCTGAACATGTTCGCCAAGTTAAACGCTTTGAAAGCGGCATGGTAATCAATCCTATGGTTGTTTATCCAGAAACCACTGTTGGCCAAGTTCGTGCAATTCGTGAACAGCGCGGTATTTCAGGTTTTCCAGTTGTTGAACCTTCAAATGATGGTGTAACTGGCAAGTTAATTGGTATTATTACTAATCGTGACATTCGCTTTGCCGAAGATTATCAATTGGTCAAAGATTTAATGACTAAAGAAAATCTTATTACGGTAAATGAAGGCGTTGATTTGAACACTGCCAAAAAACTTCTTCAACGCCATAAGATTGAACGTATTATCGTTGTAAATGATGATTATCATTGCGTTGGCTTGGTGACAGTAAAAGATATGGAAAAATCCCAAGCTTTCCCATTGTCTTGTAAAGATGAAGATGGTCATTTGCGTGTTGGCGCGGCGTCAACCGTTGGTGATGATGGCTTTAAACGCACAGAGGCTTTGATTGATGCGGGCGCTGATGTTGTGGTCATTGATACCGCACACGGGCATTCACAATTAGTTTTGGATAGTGTGACAAAGGCCAAAAAACTTTCAAACAAAACCAAAATCATTGCAGGTAATGTTGCCACTTATGATGGCGCAAAGGCATTGATTGATGCGGGTGCAGATGCGATTAAAATTGGTATTGGCCCTGGTTCAATATGCACCACTCGTATTGTTGCGGGTGTTGGTGTTCCACAATTAACAGCAATTATGGATGCGGTTCATGCGGCAGCGGGCACAAATATCCCTGTTATCGCTGATGGTGGCATTAAATATTCAGGTGACCTTGCCAAAGCAATGGCGGCGGGTGCATCTGTTGCAATGCTTGGTTCGCTTTTGGCGGGCACAGATGAAGCGCCGGGCGAAGTTTTCCTTTATCAAGGGCGTTCATATAAATCATATCGCGGTATGGGTTCATTGGGCGCAATGGCGCGCGGCTCTGCTGATAGATATTTCCAAAAAGAAGTAACCGACAGCATGAAATTAGTGCCAGAAGGCATTGAGGGCAGGGTTCCTTATAAAGGCCCAGTTGGCCCAATTTTGCACCAATTAATCGGTGGTTTACGTGCGGCAATGGGATATACTGGTTCTGCATCTTTGGCGGATTTCCATAAGCGTGCGAAATTTGTTCGTTTAACTTCTGCGGGTCTTCGTGAAAGTCATGTGCATGATGTGGCGATAACGCGCGAAGCGCCAAATTATCCAGTAGGTGGTTAATGCGTGATGGTGCAAGGGCGCAGGCCGCAATCGAAGTTCTTCAAGATTCGGTGGAATTAAAGCGCCCACCCGCGCTTTCATTGAAAGAATGGGCAAATAAACATAGATTTGCAGGTTCAAAAGACAGATCCGCAATTGGCGATATTGTTTTCATGGCAATGCGCCTTAGAGCGCAATCGGGCTTTGCCTTTGGGCAAGAAACCCCGCGCGCATGGGTTTTGGGGGCGTTGAAATTCGGCTTTGGCCTATCGAATGAAGCCATAATTGCATTGTCACAGGATAATGAGCATTCAGTTGCCGCACCAAATGATGATGAACTAAAATGTTTTGAAAAATCTTTCGAAAATTGTGACCCTTGGGTTATTGGTAATTATCCAAAATGGCTTGATGAAGAATTGCAAAAAGCCTTTGGTGATAATCGTGGGGCGGAATTGGCGGCATTGTCAAAACCTGCGCCACTTGATTTTCGTGCCAATAGTTTGAAAGCAAATATTGATAATTTAATCAAAGAATTATCGACATCACCTAAATTACAATCTGAAATTGTTAAAACACCATTATCTAAAATTGGTGCGCGCCTTGCTTGGTCAAATGGGCGTGCTTTTCCATTTGCGGTTGAACCATCATTCTTGCGCGGCGAATTTGAGGTTCAAGATGAGGCAAGCCAATTATGTGCCCAATTAACTGGCGCAAAAGAAGGCCAAAGGATTGCCGATGTATGTGCAGGTGGCGGCGGTAAAACCCTTGCACTTGCGGCACTGACCAATAATAAAGCCAAATTAATCGCCTATGACACCGATCCAAATCGTATTGCCCCAATCTATGAAAGATTGCGCCGCGCCGATGCAAAGGCGGATGTGCGCACTGATAGACGTGGCACAGACACTTTTAGCGATATTAATGGCAAATGTGATGTGGTTTTAGTTGATGCCCCATGTACAGGCGCGGGAACATGGCGCCGTGCCCCTGATACAAAATGGAAATTAAGCCCACAAAATATTGAAAAGCGCCAAAATGACCAACAATCTGCATTAAGAATGGCGGCGCCGTTGGTAAAAAATGGTGGTTTGTTGGCCTATGTCACATGTTCAATTTTACCATGTGAAAATGATGAAAGCGTTGAGAAATTCCTTAATGCCTATCCACAATTTGAAGCCAAGCCAATCATGCAACATTTGCAAGAATTGGGTATGGAATATTTGGTCGAATATGTTCATTTCACCAAATACGGAATTCAATTCACCCCATTAAAATCTAATACTGATGGCTTTTATTTCGCGCCACTTATTTTATCGGAGCAATAGATGACAAACCCAAATCACGAAATTGTTTTAATTATTGATTTTGGTTCACAAGTTACCCAATTAATCGCCCGCCGCGTTCGTGAAGCGGGGGTTTATTGCGAAGTTCATCCATATAATCGCGCAGATAGCTTTCTAAAAAATAACAAGCCAAAGGCAATTATCTTCTCTGGTGGCCCAGATAGTGTTTTGCGCGAAAATTCACCACGTGCCCCGCAATCGGCATTTGATGCAGGTGTTCCAATCCTTGGCATTTGTTATGGTCAGCAAACTTTGGTCACTCAATTAGGCGGCAAGGTTGAGGGTGGCCATGCCGCCGAATTTGGCCGCGCCGATGTTGAAATTGTCAAACCAAGCCCACTTTATGATGGAATTTGGGATGTTGGTGGCAAGTATAATGTTTGGATGTCACATGGCGACCGTGTAACCCAACTACCAGAAGGTTTTGAGGTTCTTGCATATTCGGAAAATGCCCCATTCGCGATTGCTGCTAATGAAAATGCCAAACAATATACATTCATGTTCCACCCCGAAGTAGTTCACACACCAGATGGCGCGGCATTAATCAAAAATTTCCTTACAAAAATCGCGGGCTGCCACAATGATTGGACAATGGCATCATTCCGCGCAGAGGCAATCGCCAAAATCCGTGAACAAGTTGGCACATCAAAAGTTATTTGCGGACTTTCTGGCGGCGTTGATTCTTCGGTTGCTGCTGTGCTTATCCATGAAGCTATTGGCGACCAATTAACCTGCGTATTCGTTGATCACGGCCTTATGCGCGCAGGCGAGGCCGAGCAGGTGGTCGATTTATTCCGCAATCATTATAATATTCCACTTATTCATGCCGATGAATCGGATAGGTTTTTGGGGGCATTGGCGGGCGTAACCGATCCCGAAGTTAAACGCAAAACCATTGGCAAACTTTTCATTGATGTTTTCGAAGATAAAGCAAAGAGCATTGGCGGCGCCGAATTTTTGGCACAGGGAACATTATATCCCGACGTAATCGAAAGCGTTTCATTTGATGGTGGCCCATCGGTTACAATCAAAAGCCACCATAATGTTGGCGGCCTTCCAGAACGCATGAATATGAAACTTCTTGAGCCATTACGCGATTTATTCAAAGATGAAGTGCGTGCATTGGGTGAAGAACTTGGTCTTAATCATCAATTCGTATCGCGCCACCCATTCCCTGGCCCCGGTTTGGCAATTCGTATCCCTGGCGAAGTAACGCGCGAAAAATGCGAAATCTTGCGTAAAGCCGATGTGATTTACCTTGAAGAAATCCGTAATGCGGGTCTTTACGATAAAATCTGGCAAGCCTTTACCGTTCTTTTGCCCGTCAAAACCGTTGGCGTTATGGGCGATGGGCGTACCTATGATTATGTTTGTGCACTTCGCGCCGTAAATTCAACCGATGGCATGACCGCCGATTTCTATCCATTTGAAATGAGTTTCTTAGGCCGCGTTTCAACCCGTATTGTAAACGAAGTTAAAGGCATAAACCGCGTTACTTATGATATTACAAGCAAACCACCGGGCACGATTGAGTGGGAATAATATGGATAAAATAAATATTACTGGCGGTTGCCAATGTGGTAATGTGCGGTTTCGGGTAAATCAAACACTCGAAAATTCGCATATTTGCCATTGTCGCATGTGTCAAAAGGCGGTTGGTAATGTTTTTATCTGTTTGGCTTCGGCAAAAAAAGAGAATGTAAGTTGGACGCGCGGCAATCCAAGCGCGTGGCAAAGTTCGGCACATGTAAAGCGCGGTTTTTGCAACAATTGCGGAACACCATTATTTTATGATGACATCACAAGCGATGATATTGCTTTTACAATTGGTTCACTTGATAAGCCGTCACAATTTGTGCCAATTTTTCAATCAGGCTTGGAAGGCAAAATGCCTTGGCTTGATGATATGGGAAAAATCAAAAGCCATGGCATAACAGGCACAAATAATGACAAAGAATGGGCCGATGCAATAAAGATTTCAAATAATCAACATCCCGATTATGATGTTGAAAATTAAATTTGAAAGGCAATTCATATGGCAAACCAATTTACCTGTATAAAATGCGGCAATCACGATTATGATAAAGAAGAAATTTCAACAAGTGGCGGTGCTTTATCGCGCTTTTTTGATGTTTCAAATAAAAGATTCAGTGCCTTTTCATGCACAAATTGTGGCTATACTGAATTTTTTAAACGTAGTGCATCGGGTTTAAGCAATTTTATTGACTTTATCGGCTCCAACTAATTTTCGTTTTGCGATTAGGCGGATTGATAATGCGATAATTATTGGGATTATTGCAATTATATACATTGGATTATGTGGCGCACGTTTTCCAAAATTTATTAGGAAAAATAACCAAATATACCACACCCCAAAAGTGTGTAATTTCGCCCATGTTTGCGGCGTAATAAGCTTTTTTATAGGGTGAAATGATGTTATTCCCAATAATATAATCACCAAATAACACGAACCGCCAGCTATATAAGAAACGATATTTGTTAGTTGCTTGAACAAAGCAAAATCAAGCGTTGCTAAAAAATAAATGGCGACTGCATGCATTAAATGTGAAACAACAAAAGAAAGCCCAAATGCACGGCGGTGCTTTAAAATCCATTTTGTTAAATCATTTGGAAATAGTTTGAAAAGACTTGAAGCAACAAATGCGATTAAGAATAAGGCCAATGAAGTCCTTGCGGTTAATCTTATTATTGCGCGTATGCCATCAATTTCATTTTGATTTTGCGAAAAAACAAAACCTGCCAATGCAATCAATAGCAAACTTATTAAACCTATTAATCGCCAGTCACTAGAAACTTGATTTTTACTATTCATATTTATACCTCGCAATGTAAACAGTGATTACATTATGAGGTTTGGGTGTCAAGGGATATATATTTATGTTACAAAATTTTAAATGTGATAAAATGAATGATGATTTCAGATAAAAATCCCGACAAAAATAGCTATCACCACGGCAATCTTATTGAAATATTGCTTGCGGTAACTGTTTCACTAATCGAGGAAAATGGTGTGGAACAGCTTTCAGTTCGTGAAGTTGCAAAACGTGCAAAAGTTTCACCCGGCGCACCATTTCGGCATTTTAAAAACAAAACTGCATTATTAACCGCGGTTGCAGAACAGGCGATGGCAAGGCTTACAATTGCAATCGAAGACCAAATTAATAATGAAGGCAATGAAGATCCAATTGATACTTTTCACGCGCTTGGGAATGCTTATTTAAACTGGGCATTAAATAATCCAACCCATTTTCAAATCATAAGTTCACGCAATTTAATCGACTTTAATTCATCACAACAATTAGTTGAGCAAAACGAAAATATAAGAATCATAATGATACGCCTTATCCAAAAGGCAAAAGAGCAGGGAATTTTGAACGAAAAATTGGATACAGATGATCTAATATTTGCCGCCCGCGCTTTTGTTTATGGTGTTGCCCGTATGTGGGTTGATAGGCATTTCAACGAATGGAATATCAAAGAAGATGCGCAAATCGCAATGCAAAAAGCGCTAAATCTATTCATATTATCGATTAGAAATTGATTGATTTGCGCCCCATTTCCCTGCCAATATACTACAGGCGATTAATTGGCTTTGGTGATAAATCATAATTGGGATTAATATTATTCCCAAATATGGGCTTGAAGCAAAAAGAATTGCCGCAATTGGCGCACCATTGGCAAGGCTTTTTGTAACCCCGCAAAATACACCTGCAACTTTATCTTGATGGGAAAAACCAAATATTTTTGCGGCTTCGATGGTTACAAATAATACAAAGGCTAATAATGAAATTATAGAAATCAATATGATTATAATTTCAACTGGCGCAATTTTTGCCCATATTTTATCGTAATTTGCATTACAAAACGCCACAAAAACAATTAATACCAATACGCTTTTATCAACAAATCCAATTATTTTTTTATGTTTGGTGATTGGGTTTAAGATTATTGGGCGGGAAATTTGCCCCAAAACAAATGGTAATAAAAGTGTTTTGGCAACGTCAAAAATCGCATTTTTGATATCAAAATGTCCAAGATTTGCATCTTGCATTATTATTGATACCAAAAAGGGCGTTATAAAAATCCCTAATATGCCTGAAATTGTGGCATCAAAAACTGCGCCCGCTACATTGCCTTTTCCAATTCCTGTAAGTGTGACAGATGATGAAATGGTTGATGATAGAGCGCATAAATAGAAAAAACCCAATCGAACCGGAAATGATATAAAATCTTTGGCAAAATAAAAAAATGCAAAGCCGATTAATGGGTATAAAATAAAGGTGCAGCTTTGAATAAATAAATGAAGCCGCCAATTTGATGCACCCGATTTAATTGCATCAAATGATAAATTCGCCCCATGCAAAAAAAATACAAGCGCAACACCCCATTTTGTGACCAATGATAAATGTAATGGTGAGTTTTTGGCGCCAAGCCATGGTGCTAAAAAAGATAACAAAACCGCCACAAGCATGGATAAAACGAATTTATCAATTTTCATGGCGAAAATATCGCTATTTAGAGATTATTTGGCAAACGCCGCCGTTACGTGTGACAATTCCACATGCTTTATTTGCCGCGCCAATTGCCATACCAGAGAAGCGAACGCGAAACCATGTTCCACTATCGGTTTTAGTTGATGAAACTTCTTTTTTTGCAAAAGATGGAAAGTTCTTTGCAAATTTTGTAAGGGCAAATTGCGCATCATCTTTTTGCTTAAATGCCCCAACTTGAACAACAACATTACCGCGTGAGTTTAAAAGCGCCAATTGTCTTTCATCTTCAGCTTTGGCCGCCATCGCCCGTTCCTGTTTTGCCTTGGCATTAGCTAGCTTTTTAGCCTCAGCTTCTTTGGCTTTTTTAAATGCTAATTGTTTTTGATGCTCAATTTTCGCAAGATGAATTCTTTCTTCTGCAAGATGCCTTTGTTCGGCTTTTTGCGCTTCTTCATCGGCGATAATTTTTTTCAAATCGGCAGGTAAATCATCAAAATTAACTTTAACCGCACTTGCTTGCGATGTTGTGATTGCCTGAATTTCGGTTTGATTTTCTGCCAGTTGAACATTGTTTTCTTTGGCTTCGCCTTTAACTTCGGGAATTGTGAATTCTGGAAGGTTGTTGGCTAGAATTATATCTTGTTGCGCAGGTTGTGGTGGCAATTTTTCAATTGGTTTTTCAACATTTACAACATTTTTTTCAAAATCAACTTTAACCGCCGCTTGGATAGATGCCAATTTTAGATTATTCGAGGTTTCGACGCGTGATGTTTCTTCGTCTTCTTCATTATCGCTAAGATTTTGTGCGCCCTCGAATTTGATTTCTTGAGGTGGGGCAAAGGCTTTCTTTGTATTTTCTAATTGTGCAAAATTTACATTAAGTTTGACTTCGCCCGATTGCGGTTTGCCAAAATTATTGTCAACAAATAGTGCCTGAGCGTCTGCATTATCGCGCGAATTATAATATTGCTCTTCATAGGCATCTTGATATGCCATTTGTGTTTTACCAACGCCAATTTGATTATATGCAGTTTCAATTAATTGTTCTACGCGGGCATCACGTGCTTTCCAAGTATTTCCACCAAGAACAACCGTAACAATGTGATGGCCATTACGTGTAGTTGTTGCCGCCAAATTATAACCAGAGGCACGGGTTAAACCAGTTTTTAGACCATCAACACCATCAACTTTGCCAACCAAATGATTATGATTTTTGTAAGTGCGCCCATTATAAGTAAAAGTTTCGCGGGCAAACCAATGATATTGGCGTGGAAAGTCGCGGCGAATTGCTATTGCAAGTTTCGCTAAATCTTCGGCGGTAGAAATATTATTTGGATTTGGAAGACCAGAGGCATTTGCAAAATTCGTGCTTGTCATTCCAATTTGGAATGCTTTGGCATTCATTTTGTCGGTAAAATCTTTTTCGGTTCCGCCAAGTCTTTCAGCAACAGCAACCGCCGTGTCATTTGATGAATTAATAACCAAAGATAAAATAGCGGTTTCAACATCAATCGAATCGCCTGCGCGAATTCCTAATTTGGTAGGACTTTGGATAGATGCGTATTTTGAAAATACAATTCGATCATCAAGGCTTATTTGACCGCTTTCGATTGCATCAAACAAAAGATAAAGTGTCATAACCTTTGTAATTGATGCAGGGTGGCGCTTTTGTGTTGCCATGTCTTCATACAAAACACGACCAGTATCGGCATCAACAACAATTTCTGCTTTCTTTGGGGCTGCAAATGCACTGTTGGAGATAAAACTTAGGCATAAAGCGAAGGTTCCAAACGATGCAATACTATTTTTTTTAGTAACAGAAGCTGTCAATGAAAGATCTCTTTTGGTCAATTTGGCACTCCAACATTCATTTGAACATCAATAAAGCAATAAATCAATAGGGTACTTTAACAAGCATTTTGCGTTTAAGTGATGCACATTTTCATATGTGCCAAAAAAATAGTCAATTAAATCAAACTATAATCACACTATACACTATTTTGGCCTATATATGTTTAATAAATGCTTTCTAACTGCATTAATTTTTATCAATATTATTTGTGCAGTGCACAAAAAATATCTTGACAACGCACATGCGGGATATTATATTGCACCTGCGAACACGGCAAAGGCCTGTCCAAATAATAAGATTTTAGGAGTTAGACATGATTGAGAATTTCGAAACTGTAAAAGAAGCTACTTTGAAAAATTTCAAAGAAGGCGTTGAAAAATTGACTACAAATTTATCAGAAGCTTCAAGCCAAAGCCAAGCTAATGTAGAAGCAGTTGTTCAATCAACTCAAATCCTTGGTAAAGCAATGAATGAAGTTGCGGCTATTGCTTCTCAACATTCAAAAGCTGCTTTTGAAAAAGGTCTTGAAGTTGCAAAAACTCTTGGTTCAGTTACAACATTAAAAGATGCTGCTGAAATTCAATCTGAATATGCAAAAACTGCAATTGCAAATTGGGTTGCTGATTTCAACAAAATCTCTGAAATCCTTACTTCAACTTCTAAAGATGCAGTGAAACCAGTTTCTGAGCGCGCTAACGAATTAATGAGCAAATTCAAAGCTGCTGCTGAATAATAGTCTCTCCCTTGGGTTTATCCCAATAATGGCCCATAGCGATGCTATGGGCCTTTTTTATTTTCTAATTTTGCTCGCTTGAAATAATTTTAATCAAAAAATAATGTTATATGTGAAAAATTATGCTCAAGCTCTATTCAAAATTAAATCGAATTCCTATCTAATATGAAAATGATGAATTGGTTGAATATAAATACTGCCCATAAAAATGGTTCGTCTGATGATGGCGGGTCTAAATCCACGATTGTGGCGGCGACCAAACCTGTCACAAAAACAAAAAGGCCATCAAATTATAAAGTTCTGCTTTTGAATGATGATTATACGCCAATGGAATTTGTTGTTTATGTCCTTGAGCAATATTTTAATAAATCGCTTGAGGATGCGACACGTATAATGCTTAATGTGCATCAATCTGGCGTTGGTGTGTGTGGGATTTTTACTTATGAAGTCGCCGAAACCAAGGTTGCATTAGTTGCAGATTTGGCAAGGCGCAACGAACATCCGTTACAATGTGTGATGGAGAAAGAATGATTTTTTAAAGTAGCGATTTATAAACAAGCGTAACAAAGGAATTTAAAAGTGCCAACATTTTCACGAAACCTTGAACAAACTTTGGAGCGCGCGGTTGGCTATGCCAATGAAAGGCAACATGAATTCGCCACTTTAGAGCATTTATTACTTGCTGTCCTTGATGACGAAGATGCCATCGAAGTGCTTACTGCGTGCGGTGCCGAATTTGAGCGTTTGCGCGCTGATTTAGTTTCATATATCGACCATCAATTGCGCGATATTGTGAATGATCGTGTTCAAAATGCCCGCCCAACTGCAGGTTTTCAGCGTGTAATTCAACGCGCTGTCTCCCATGTTGATAGTTCGGGGCGCAAAAAAGTTACCGCCGCCAATGTCTTGGTTGCAATGTTTTCTGAGCGTGAGAGCAATGCGGTTTTCTTTTTACAAGAACAAGATATTACGCGCTATGATGTTGTAAATTTCATTTCCCATGGTATTTCAAAACGTGCAGGCTTCACAGAGCAAAGACGTATTCGCGGTGCTGATGAAGAGCAAGAAGAAGATTTATTCCGTGCCGATGATGCCAATAAAGAAAAATCAAATCCTGATTCACTAACTAATTATTGTGTTGACCTAAATGAAAAGGCCATGACGGGCGAAGTCGACCCATTAATTGGCCGCGAGGCAGAAGTAGAGCGTGCAATTCAAATTCTTTGCCGTCGCCAAAAAAACAACCCTTTATTGGTTGGTGACCCTGGTGTTGGTAAAACCGCAATTGCCGAGGGTTTGGCGCGTAAAATTGTTGAAGGTGATGTTCCGCAAATATTACTTGATGCAACCATTTTCTCCCTTGATATGGGCGCTTTATTGGCGGGAACGCGTTATCGCGGCGATTTTGAGGAAAGATTGAAACAAGTTTTAAAAGACTTGGCGGCAATTCCACATGCGGTTTTGTTCATTGATGAAATTCACACCATAATTGGCGCGGGCGCAACATCGGGCGGCGCAATGGATGCATCAAATCTTTTGAAACCTGCGTTGCAAAATGGTTCTTTGCGATGCATGGGCTCAACCACGTTTAAAGAATATAAACAGCATTTTGAAAAAGACCGTGCATTAGTGCGCCGCTTCCAAAAAATTGATGTTAATGAACCATCAATCGATGATGCGATCAAAATTCTTAATGGCCTAAAGCCATCTTATGAAAGCCATCATAATGTGAAATTCACAAATGATGCCATCAAATCGGCGGTTGAACTTTCAAGTCGTTATATTGGTGACAGAAAGCTTCCAGATAAAGCAATTGACGTTATTGATGAGGCAGGTGCCGCGCAAATGCTTTTACATGAAAACAAGCGTAAAAAAATTATTGGCGTAAAAGAAATTGAAGCCGTAGTTGCCAAAATCGCGCGCATCCCTGCAAAATCGGTATCAAAAGATGACCTTGAAGGCTTGCGCACTTTGCAATCTGATTTGAACCGCGTTGTATTTGGTCAAGAACCTGCGATAGAGGCATTGTCTTCTGCGGTTAAATTGGCGCGTGCAGGATTGCGTGATTATCGCAAGCCTGTTGGTTCATATTTATTTGCGGGCCCAACTGGCGTTGGTAAAACCGAGGCCGCAAAGCAACTTGCCGATACTTTGGGCGTTGAAATGATACGTTTTGACATGTCCGAATATATGGAACGTCACACGGTTTCACGCCTTATTGGTGCACCACCGGGATATGTTGGTTTTGATCAAGGTGGTTTGTTGACCGATGCAATTGACCAACATCCGCATTGCGTATTGCTTTTGGATGAAATCGAAAAGGCGCACCCTGATTTGTATAATATTCTTTTGCAAATCATGGATAATGGCATTTTGACCGACACAAATGGCAAGAAAATCGATTTCTGCAATGTGATTTTGATTATGACCACAAATGCAGGTTCTGCCGATGCTGCACGTGAAAGCATTGGTTTTGGTCGTGGCAAGCGCGAAGGTGAGGAGGATGAGGCAATGAAACGCCTATTCACACCTGAGTTTAGAAATCGCCTTGATTCAATAATTCAATTTGCGCCATTATCACCTGAAACTGTTGGTAATATTGTGGACAAGTTCATTGTTCAAATGGAAGCCCAATTAACCGAACGACAAGTTGAAATCGAACTTTCTGAAAAAGCGCGTTCATGGCTTGCAATTCGTGGTTATGATAGTGCAATGGGTGCAAGGCCATTGGCACGCCTTATTCAAGAAAAAATCAAAAAACCGCTTTCCGAAGAATTGTTATTTGGTAAACTTAAAAATGGTGGCTTGGTTCGTATTGATATTGATGAAAAAGATGCAGAAAAATTGGCATTCTTCTTTGAACCGCCATTACCAAAAGTGGTGAAAAATAAAAAAGACGCTAAGGCGTAAAAAATCCTCAAATCATCATGTCACCCCGCACTTGTTGCGGGGGCTTATGATGTAAATGCCAAACAAAAAAGACCCCGCAACAAGTGCGGGGTGACAGTTTATCAACATGCGGATTGGCAGTTCATTATTCAATCGCCGCGCCAATCTCCTTGGCGAGTTGTGCAAGTTCTTCGGCATTAGCGGCATCGAATGTGCCGTGACCTTTAAGAAGTGCGCCTTCAACGCGTGGTACAATGTGAAAATGAATGTGGAAAACTGATTGGCCACCCGCTGCGCCTGAAAATTGAAACAGTGAAATTCCATCAGGGTTTAAGGCCTTGGTTACGGCTTTGGCAATTTTTTGAACGCGCGTGATAAGATTTGCCAAATCATCGGGTGTAATGTCCAAAATATTGCGTGCCTCGACCTTCGGAACTACCAAAACATGGCCACGTGCCTGTGGGAATGCGTCCATGAAGGAAAGAACATATTCATCTTCATAGACTTTATGGCAATTAAATTCACCACGCACCATTTTGGCAAAAATATTTTCACGGTCATAAGCCCCAGTTAAACCCATATCCATTTTATTTTACCTCTATAATTGCATCAACTTCAACTGCAAAGCCAAGTGGAAGATTGGCAACCCCAACCGCAGAGCGTGCGTGTTTGCCCGCATCACCAAAAACCTCAACCATCAAATCCGAACAGCCATTAATCACCGCAGGAATTGGATCAAAATCAGGTGTCACATTCACAAACCCGCCAAGTTTCACAATGCGAACCACATTGTCCAAATCACCGCCGCACGCAGCCTTCATTTGTGCAATAAGATTAAGGCCGCAAAGACGCGCCGCTTTTTGTCCTTCTTCAAGGCTTAATTGCCCAAGTTTACCTTTAATGCCGCCATCTGGCGCAATTGAAATTTGCCCTGAGATTAAAACTTGATTGCCAGTTTGAACAAACGGAACATAAGAAGCCACAGGAAGCGGTGGGTTCGGAAGTTCGATATTTAATTCTTTTAAACGTGCGTCAATTTTCGACATTTCATTCTCCGTCATTTGGGAAAGCAATTCCTACGGTTGTTGCAACGCATGCAGGGCGGCTTTCACCTTCTATTTCAATTGTGGTTTCAAGTGTGATTTGATACATATTAACGCGTTTGCGCGCCTCGATAATTTTGGTTACAGCGCGAATGCGTTTGCCAACTTTAATTGGTTTTGTGAAACGCACTTTTTCAACGCCATAATTCATACCGCGCGAGCTATCGGTTATGTCCAAAAAGCCGTGTGATAAATATGGGATAAGGGCAAGGGTTAGGAAACCGTGGGCGATTGTGCCGTCTAATTCCTTATTGGCGCGTTCAACATCAACATGAATCCATTGGAAATCATTAGTGGCTTCGGCAAATTTATTCACGCGTTCTTGGGTAATTTCAAGCCATTCGGATGGCCCAATTATTTCCCCTTCATGGCTTGGCAAATTTGCAAGTGTGGTGGTAATTTTATTCATTATGGATTGTATATGTTATATGGCACAAAAATAAAAGAGATTCGCAATTAATAGAGACATTGTTTTGAATATATTTTACCTTGATAGCAATCCCAAAATTTGTGCGCAAATGCATTGCGATGTTCATTGCAATAAAATGGTTGGCGAATATTGCCAAATCCTTTCAACCGCGCACAGGATTTTGGACGGGAAAGAAGCTATAAAAACCGACAATAAAGGCCGTGAAACCTTGGTTTGGCAATTGCCCAATGAACTTGATGAAATTTTATTACCAGTCAGCGAACCAAGCCAACCAATTAATGAATGGATACGCCAAAGCATTGGAAATTATGAATGGGCTTATTCGCTTTTAGTTGAAACATGCAATGAATTTGAAATAAGAAATATCAAAACCCATATTCTTGTGCGTGAAGGATTGGTCGGCGCATTGAAAGCCATACCAAAAAACATTCCAACCGGCGCATTTACCGAACCGCCACAGGCAATTTCCGATAAATTTAAAATCGAAGGTGAAACAATCAAAGCCTATCGCAATTTCTACAAAAGCAAGGGCGAAAAACTTCTAAAATGGCGCAAAACCAAAGCGCCAGATTGGATTTGATAAAATTTCTCCTCCATTGCAAAACATAGCTTTGCGGGGGAGGTGGCTCGCAAAGCGAGACGGAGGGGGTGGCGCGTCCTGTTTTTGCTGAAGCGGCAGAGGCTCGCTGTGCTCGCGCCCCTTCCGTCACCCTTTGGGTGACACCTTCCCCACAAGTGGGGAAGGAGAATTAGAAACCCAATAATTCCTTTGTCGCTGCCGTTACATCATCATGCCGCATAAGGCTTTCGCCGACTAGGAAGGCATTGGCGCCGCATTCGCGCATTCTTATCATGTCTTGATTTGTGAAAATTCCACTTTCGGCAACTAATAAAGCATTGTCTGGAAGCATTTTGGCAAGGCGTTCGGTGGTTGATAAATCAACTTCAAAAGTGCGCAAATTACGATTATTGACGCCAATTAAACGCCCACCAAGTTTAAGTGCGCGTTCCATTTCTTCTTCGTCATGGGTTTCGATTAATGCATCCATGCCTAAGCCTATTGCAATGTCATAAATCTCTTTGGCTTTATCATCATCAAGGCAGGCCATGATTATAAGGATGCAATCGGCACCAATTGCACGGCTTTCAAGAACTTGAATTGGGTCAATCACAAAATCCTTGCGAATACATGGCAATTTTACAGCCGAACGTGCGGCAATAAAATATTCATTAGAACCCTGAAAACTTGGCGCATCGGTTAGGATTGAAAGGCAAGCCGCGCCGCCATCTTGATAGGCTTTAGCCAATGATGGCGGGTCAAAATCAGGACGGATAAGACCTTTTGATGGGCTGGCTTTTTTGATTTCGGCAATAAGTGCAAAACCGGTTTTAGATTTTTCCTCAAGTGCCTTTAAAAACCCGCGCGGTGGGGTTTGCGCCATTGCCATATCTTGTAATTCAGATAATGGGCGCGCGCGCAATGCCGCGACTTCATCTTCTTTATAGGCGCAAATTTTCGCCAAAACGTCAGGCACATTCATTATGCAGCCTCATTAGTAATTGATTTTAGGGTTTCATACGAATTCATGGCACAGCCTGTATCAATAATCGCTTCACCAATTTCAACGCCTTGGCGTAAATCGTCGGCAAGGCCAGACATAACAAGGGCGCATGATGCATTAAGCAAAACCGCATCACGATAAGGCGATTTTTCACCCTTTAATAAATTCATCAAAGCATTGGCATTAAAACTTGCATCGCCGCCTTTTAAATCTTGAAGTGGCGCATTTTGTATGCCCGCGATTTGGGGGGAGATTGTGAATTCTTTGAAATCTTTGCCATTATAGGCAACAATTTGGGTTTCGCCGTGCAAAATTGCTTCATCAATTCCGCCATCTCCATAAATAACCCAACACGCTTTAGAACCTAATTTTGCCAAAGCCTGTGCAACTGCATGTAATAATTCTGGCCGATATACGCCCATTAATTGGCGCTGTGCACCGACTGGATTACATAATGGCCCCATAATGTTGAATGCAGTTCCAAACCCTAATTCGCGGCGCAATGGGCCAACATAGGCCATTTTGGGGTGGTAATTGGGTGCAAAAAAGAATGCAAGATTGGCATCTTCAAGCGCCTTGGTTTGGATTTTTGGGTCAGAAGTTAATTTAATCCCCATTGCCTCCAAAACATCGGCCGCACCGCATATTGATGACATAGAACGATTACCATGTTTGGCAATTTTATGACCGCCGCCCGCCAATACAAATGAGGTTGCAGTAGAAATGTTCAATGAATGTGCGCCATCACCACCTGTGCCACAAACATCCATTGTTTCAAAAGGAACATCAAGGCGTATCATTTGCGCGCGCATTGCCGATGCGCCTGCAATCAAGGTTTCGGCGGCATCAATTTTGGAACATTCAAGCCCCATTAAAAATGCGCCAATTTGCGCGGGTGTTGCATCTGCCGCCAAAATTGCATCAAAAACTTCGCGCATTTGATCGCCATTTAATGGGCGCCCTGCGGCAAGTTCGGTTAAAAGGGGTTTTATATTAATTGGTGCCATTTTTATATTTTGCCGCAATTTTCAAAAAGTTTTCAAGCATTTCATGCCCATATTCTGTTGCAATTGATTCAGGGTGAAATTGAACGCCATAAATTGGGCGGTTTTTATGCGAAACCGCCATTATTTCCCCATCCTTGGTAAAGGCATCGGCCTGTAAATCATTTGGAAGGCTTTGTGGTTCAATCGCCAATGAATGATAGCGCGTAACATCAAAGCATTTTGGCAAGCCTTCAAAAAGCCCTGTATTATTGGTTTCGATATTGGAAATTTTGCCATGAATAATGGCGCGAGCACCCAAAACTTTGCCTCCAAAAACTTGGCCAATGGTTTGATGACCAAGGCAAACACCCAATATTGGTAAGTCATTTGGGGCTTTTTCAACTAATTCAAGGCAAGCGCCCGCTTCATTTGGTGATTTGGGGCCGGGGGATAAGACAATTGCATCAAAACCCATATCAAGAAATTCTTGCGCATATTTGGCATCATTGCGCATTACCGTAACATTTGCGCCCAATTCTTCAAAATAATGCACCAAATTATAGGTGAAACTGTCGTAATTATCGATAAGTAATAGGTTTATCATTATTTACCGCCTTCATATTTTTGGGCTTCGCGGGCGGCATATATAAGCGCCTTGGCCTTATTTACGCATTCATTATGCTCACTAAGTGGGACGCTATCTAAAACAACGCCTGCGCCTGCCTGAACATAAAGTTTTTCGTCTTTTAAAACCCCTGTTCTAAGTGCGATACACATATCCATATCACCACCCGATGAGAAATAACCAACACCGCCCGCGTAAATTCCGCGCTCATGAGGTTCCAGTTCGGATATAATTTCCATCGCGCGTATTTTAGGTGCGCCAGATACCGTGCCAGCAGGGAAACCTGCTAATAAAGCATCCAACGCATCATATTCAGGTTTTAAAGTACCCTCAACATTTGAAACAATATGCATAACGTGTGAATAGCGTTCAACAACGAATTTTTGAGTAACGCGAATACCGCCATTTAATTGACCAGGTTCACTATTGCCGCGCGGCTTTGAAATTGAAACCCGCCCAACATCATTACGCCCCAAATCAAGCAACATTAAATGTTCGGCAATTTCCTTTGGATCGTTTAATAATTCTTCTTCTAATGCTTTATCAATGGCAGGTGTCTCACCGCGCGGCCTTGTTCCCGCTATGGGTCTAAGGGTGATATTGCCATCACGAAGTCGCACCAAAATTTCGGGGCTAGAGCCAATGATTGAAAAACCATTCATCTGAAGCATGAATAAGAATGGCGATGGGTTTGTTCGGCGTAATGCACGATAAAGCGCAAGCGCGCTGCCGTGATAATCAATTGAAAATCTTTGGCTTGGAACAACTTGGAAAATATCACCTGCAACAATATATTCTTGGGCCTTTTTTACGGCATCCATATAGCTTTCTGGGCTTTGATGGGCGTGAATATGTGGCAATTCATCCGAATGATTATCAAGGCGCGGCGCATGAAGTGGGCAGGGGGCATCAAGCGTTTCCCAAACCTTGCGAAGCCTTGCAATACCCTTTTGATAAGTTTCATCATGGGTTTCGTTTTTATTGGCGCGAATTGTGGTGGCGATTAATAATTCCTGTTTCACGCCATCAAAAACAATTATGATGCGCGGGCGTGTCATTACTGCCTCTGGCAAGCCTAATGGTTCGTCGGTATTTTTCGGAAGTTTTTCGAAATAGCGAACCATTTCATAAGATAAATAGCCATAAATTCCCGCAATCGGTGGTGGCAAATTGCTTGGAATTTTTAATTCGCTTTGTTTTATGAATTGGCGAAGTGCATCAAGTGGTTTTTTATCAATGGTTTTTGCGCTTTGGCGATTACCGTTTTCGTCAATCTCACTTATACTTGCAATGCCTTTATTGATTTCAAAAACCACATCTGGGTCGGTTGCAACAATTGAATAGCGACCGCGGGTTTCACCGCCTTCAACTGATTCAAAAAGACACGCCCCAAACTTATCGGCACCCAATTTTGCAAGCGCAGAAATTGGGGTTTCAATATCATCAATACGCCTTATCCATAAAAGGGAGGCACCGCGTTCATTTAATTCTTTTTCGACATTTTCAAAATTTGGCGAAATGGATTTTATAAACGCGGACACATCATTTCCTTTTATTTTTTAGCAGGTTTTGCACTTTCGGTTTCGTCACCAAAAATTGCTTTCATACGGTCTGGGAAAGTTTTTGCTTTGGCACGTTTGCGCGCCATGATGTCAATTGCATCGGCAAGATCTTGTTGCACAGAAGAACGAACGCTGTTTTCAGCTTTTGCAAGGCGATCTGGGGCTTTATTTTCATCATCACGAACAATGCCATCAACTCGAATAATTGCATATTCAACACCATTACCAATTGGCGCAGTTACAATTGCACCTTTTTTAGCGGTAAATACAGCAGCACCTAATTCTTGACCGCCCTGACCACGCAATAATGGTTTAGGTGGCTTTACAATTGTAAGGTTGAATTTTTTCGCCGCAGCTTCAAGGCCAGAGGTGCTTGCTTCTTTTGAAATTTCATCCGCTTTTGCTTTAAGGCGTTTTGCAATTTCGCGCGATGTCCATTCTTTTGCTAATTGGCCTTTTATTTCAGCCAAAGGAACAGGCGAAGAAACATTGATTTTATCGGCGCGAATGGCGATATATGAATCATCTTTTGCGCTTATAAGGTCGGTTGCATCGCCTTGCGCAAGTTGGAATGCTTGCGCCAGTGCATCAGGGCTTTGTGCGAAGATTGGAAGTGGTTGATTTGTGTTAGGGTCAACAGCCTGCGCATTTACACCGGCCATTTTTACAATTTCAAAACCAACTTTTGCAGCAGCTTTTTCAACATCATCACCTTGTGCAATCGCATCATCAAATGCAGCAGCCGCATCACTTAGTGCTTGTGCGCCAATTTCTTTGGATAATTGTTTGATAATTTCAGGTGATGCCTTTGCAAAATCAGCCGGAATTTCCGCCTTTGCCGCGCTTACTTTATAAGCACTGAATGAAAGCGCGCCTTTAACAGAGCCAACATCACCAACTTTTGCTGCAAATACTGCATTTGCAACATCTTTATCAGGGATTTGGTCGGTTGCGCTATCGGCGAAATTAAGCGGCGCTTGAAGGCCCAAAGCTTTTGCAATTGCTTCTGGCGCTTCACCAGCTTTAAGGCGGTTAGCTGCTTCATCTGCTTTAGCTTTATCTTGTGCAACTATTTGAACAAAGGTGCGTTTAGCAGGTGTTCCCAATTTTGCTTTTTGGGTTTCAAAAATTTGCTTAACTTGATTTGTGTCAACTTTTGCATTTGCAATGAATTTATCCGGTTTTGCCAAAACAATTGTTAAATCGCGGGTTTCAGGGCGCATGATGCGCGGTTTTACTTCTTCATAAAGTGTATTGATTTGTGCATCAGTTGGAACAGGCGCGCTTCCTGCAAGACTTGCAGGAACTGGTATCATGCTAATAAGGCGGCGCTCTGTGCCAAATGCCAAAGTTTGAACTGAATAATATTTTGGTGCTCTAAAGCCCGAAGTTGCCGCAAGTGATAACAGTCTTTTGCCCATGTCATAGCGAACATTTTGCTCAAATGAGGTTGGGTCCATGCCGTTTTGTGCAAGTAATTGCTGATAATTATATTCAGAGAAAGTGCGAGTTGCAGGGTCTTCAAATGCAGATATTTTTTTGATCTCACCCTGAACTACCGCAGTTGCGACTTTTAGTCCCAGTTTATCAAAGAAAAAATTAAAGGCACGTTCACCAACCATACGTTCTAAAGTAGAAGTATCGCCACCTTGTTCGCGTGCTTCTTTGATGGAGATTTGCTTGCCAGCGTCTTTACTTGCTCTTTTAAGGATTTTATCAAATTCTGCCCTAAATTCGGCAGAAGAGATGGCTTTGCCTGCAACTAATGCGACATTATCCTTACTATTTCCTTTGAAAACATCATTGATGCCCCAAATGGTAAAAGATATAACCAAAAGACCAATTAATACTGCTGCAACCCAAGAGCGGGCAGCTTTACGAACAAACGAAAGCATTTATTTCTTTCCTCAAATCACCAGATTGATTATTCCTTAGTTGCCGAATGCATATCAAGCAAGCTAAGGAGTGCATGAAGTTTTCGTAACATACAAAAAAATACACATATTTTCATCTTTTAGGGGGTTAAAATGGCAAATCAGAAATATATTATTGGTAATTGGAAAATGAATGGCTCTTTAAACTCTAAGGGCTTGGTTAGTGAAATTGACGATAATTGCCGTTCAAAGCTAGACGAAAAGGTTGCTGTTGGTATTTGCCCGCCATTTCCACTTATTGGCCATGTCAATGAATGGACGTGGGAAAGCCCAATAAATGTTGGTGCCCAAGATTGCCACTTCAAAGAAAGCGGCGCGCATACTGGTGATGTTTCTGCGGTGCTGTTGAAAGAAATTGGTGCAAAAATCGTTATTCTTGGTCATTCGGAGCGCCGTGCAAATCATGGTGAGACTTCGCAATTAGTATGTGACAAAGCCAAAGCTGCTTTGGCGGCGGGTCTTAAACCCGTTATTTGTGTTGGTGAAACTGATGAAGAAAGAAAATCAGGAAATGCAATTAAAGTTGTTTTAGGTCAGATTGAACAATCATGCCCATCCGATAATGCGCAAATTATTGTAGCCTATGAACCCGTTTGGGCAATCGGAACAGGAAATGTTGCAAGCCCACATGATATTTTAGAAATGCACAATGAGATCCGTGCAAAATTAAATGCTATTTATGGAGAAAATGGCAATAAGATACAGATTCTATATGGCGGGTCTGTGAATGCGAAAAATGCCGAAGAAATATTGCAAACTCAAAATGTTGATGGTGCTTTGGTAGGCGGTGCATCACTTAAAGCGCCAGATTTTATTGCAATCATTGACGCCGCACTAAAAGTTAGTGACTGATAAAGTGAAAATATAGCTGCAATTTATCGCAGCTTGGTAAGAAACTTTCAATGAAGATGCCATAAATATAGCGTTCAAGTAAGGAAATGCTTTAAGTATGGCATCGTTGAATGATAAAGATTTAACTGAAGTTTTGGCAATTGTGTATGACCCAATACGCGGGAATATGCTTACAACACGTGGGTTACTTCATGGTATGGGCTTAAGGCGCATTGAAGGTGTCACAAGTTTTGCCGCGCTTGAGCGCAGAATTAAAGACGTTGAAGTTTCTTTACTTTTTTTAGAAGCAAGCGATGAAATTGTTAAAATTTCTAAATTAGTTAAATCAATTCGTCTTGCAGAAACAAAAGCAAATCCATTCTTGCCAATAATTGCTACATTATGGTCTGGGGCAACCAATTCCGTTGCCGAATTAATGAATTGTGGTTGTGATGATGTTTTATTGCGCCCGTTTTCTGTTACAAAAATTACCGAGCGAATTCAAAATTTAATTGAAAGCCGCAAAAACTTTGTTGTTACTTCTGATTATGTTGGGCCAGATCGCGGCACACCAACCAATGGCCATGAAAAAACTGATTCTTTTGAGGTTCCAAATCCTTTGCGCGATGTTGCAATGGGCATTAAAACCGACCTTGTTAGTCATAATGAAATGATTGAAAATGCCAAAAACCGCATGAATAAAGAGCGTTTGGCAAAACTTGCACGTCGTATTGCAATGGCAGCAGAGGTTACAATTCAAGCAAGAAACAATAATTCTGACGAAAGTGGCTTTGTAATAGATTTAATCGAAACCTCAAGCGAGCTTGTAAAAACTGCGCGCCGTATGGGGCAAGATGAAATTCATGATATGGCAATTGTGCTTGAGAATGTGGTCGAAAAAACCGCAATTAGTAGTGAGCGCGCCGAAAGTGCAGAGCTTGCAAGGCAATTGGCATTGGCAATATATATTGCATATGCAGTTGATGAAGGTGAAGCATTCAAAAAGGAACTTGATAAAACACTTAATCTTGTAAGACTTCGCTTAGACAAGGCAACAGAGCGAGAAAAGCGCCGACGTGCATTAGCAAAGTCGGTTGATTATTCAGGGTTTGAAAAGTCTGGTAAAGATATAAACAAGGCAAATGATTCTTTTTTTGAAGTGTCGCAACAGCTATATGAAGAAGAAAAAAATCACGTTTCAAAATATAGTCTTTTAAAATAATGTGACCTTTCATAGCTTGCATTGCAGTATGCCCCTTGAAAATTGCCAATAAAAGCGGCAAATAGCGATTTTTATCCATATAGTCTGGTGTGTAATGTTAGAAACCATTTTGATAATCCATATTATTATCTGTGTCGCTTTGATCGGCTCTATTTTAATGCAAAGATCTGAGGGCGGCGGTGCATTGGGTATCGGTGGTGGCCCAGGTTCACTTATGAGTGGGCGTTCTGCGGCAAATTTCATGACAAAAACTACTGGCTTTTTGGCTTTATTGTTCTTTGTAACTTCTGCAACACTTACAATTATGAGTGGAACGGGAAATAAATCTGCTGGCTCTGTTATGAAGCAAGATGCTAATAAACCTGCTAGTATTGATTTTTCAACTAAGCCTGCGACAAATGCTGTGACAAGCACTGTTGGTGCGATTCCTTCATCACAAGCTGCGCCAAGTGCATTTGATACGTCAACTATTGATGCGCAAAAAGCACAAGAAGCTGCTAAAAACGTGGTTACAAATCAAGTTACTGCAACAAATTCTGTTAAACCTACAAAATAAGGCTTTCATTCAATAGCAAATCTTTGCTATTGTAATCTCCCATGACCCGATATGTATTTATAACTGGGGGCGTGGTATCCTCCCTTGGCAAAGGTATTGCGGCAGCGGCACTTGGTGCGCTCTTGCAATCTCGTGGCTATAAAATCCGCCTTAGAAAACTTGATCCTTATCTGAATGTGGATCCTGGAACTATGTCGCCATATCAACATGGTGAGGTGTTTGTTACCGATGACGGTGCCGAAACTGACCTTGATTTAGGCCATTATGAGCGTTTCTCAGGTGTTTCAGCCACACGCGCTGATAATGTGACCGCTGGTAGAATTTACCAAGATATTATTCAAAAAGAGCGTAAGGGCGGTTATCTTGGCGCAACTATCCAAGTTATCCCACACGTTACCAATGCGATTAAAGAATTCATTCTTTCTGACGCAGGGGATGCAGATTTTGTTTTATGCGAAATTGGCGGAACTGTTGGTGATATTGAAGGCTTGCCATTCTTTGAAGCAATTCGCCAATTAGGCCAAGAATTGGAACGCGATCAGGCGATTTATATACATCTTACTTTGATGCCATATATTTCAACTGCGGGTGAAATGAAAACCAAACCAACGCAACATAGTGTAAAAGAATTACGCTCAATTGGTATTCAGCCAAATATTTTGCTTTGCCGGTGTGACCGTGAAATTCCGGAGGAGGAGAGGCGCAAACTTGCACTTTTCTGTAATGTTCGCCCATCTTCGGTTATTGAAGCACAAGATAGTAATAGTATTTATGAAGTGCCGCTTGATTATCATAAAAATGGATTTGATAAGGAAGTATTGGCGTGCTTTGGCATTAAAGACGCACTAGAGCCTGATTTATCACGTTGGCAAGAAGTCTCACGCCGCCTAAATAATCCTGATGGTGAGGTTAATATCGCCATTGTGGGCAAATATACCGCGATGAAAGATAGTTATAAATCACTTATCGAGGCTTTGCATCACGGTGGTCTTGCAAATGGCGTTAAAGTCAATCTGAACTGGATTGATGCGCGCGCTTTTGATGGTGATGATGATTCTATTGTTTCAGAATTGTCAGAGGTTAATGCAATTTTGGTTCCGGGTGCATTTGGTGATTCTGGTGCTGAAGGA
>CAZKYS010000019.1:0-28186 GCA_964557085.1 uncultured Caulobacteraceae bacterium | reverse complement strand
ATCCCCGACGTTTTGAAATCGGTTACACAAAATAGCGGCGCAACTTTATCGGAGCAAGATTTTGGTGGCGGCATTATGACACCAGGCGCTTCACAAGTTGATTTGCGTGGCCTTGGCCCTAATCACACATTGGTAATGGTAAATGGTCATCGGGTTGCGGACTTCCCAATGCCATTCAACGGCCTTTCAAACTTTGCGGATGTTTCAAACATTCCGGTTTCAATGGTTGAAAAAATCGAGGTTCTTTCTGGTTCTGCATCTGCGATTTATGGTTCTGATGCTGTTGCTGGTGTTATGAATTTCACCCTTAAAGATAAAGCAGATGGAACATCTGCATCATATAAATATGGCATAACTGAACAAGGTGATGGTCAATCACATTTGGCAACGCTTTCAACAGGCTTTAACACAGATAAATTCAGCCTTGTTTTCGGCGCTGAATATTACAAAAAAGACCCAATTTGGCAATTTGACCGCGCCATTCAGGATTCTAAAGCCGATGCACCAACGCCTGAATCACGCAATGCGGTATTGAATTTCTACCGTACGGCTGATTTTGCAACAGCGGCAAATTGTAATGCTGTTAAACACCTTGCGGGTGGTTCAATTGTATTATTCACTGATACAGATGGCGATGTTTATTGCGGATCACAAAGTGCAATTTCGTATGGAACAATTACAAGCGATAAGTCATCTTTCAATACTTATACGTCAATGAAATACGATATGAATGATAAAAATTCATTCTATGCAAATTTACAAGCTGGCAAAGCATCAACGAAATTAATGAATGACGTTAATTATTGGCGCTATCAAGATGCCGCAGGTAATGCAATTCGCTTCTATAATGAAGACCCAGACACTGATGGTCGTGACCGTTGGCGCCGTATCTTTACCCCTGAAGAAGCAGGTGGTTTAGATAAATTCATGACGTCAAATAAATCCACCACAGTTTCTTTAAATGCTGGTATTAAAGGTGAAATACCTGCAAACTGGACTTATGATTTAGGGTTTAATTATTCAAAATATGATAGCACTATCTCAAGCGTTCAGACAATCGCATCAGCAGCCAATACATTCTTCCTTGGCGCGCAAACTGGTGTTACCTCTTCCGGTCTGCCAATTTTCAACGCCCCTTTGAGCAATTTTTATCGCGCACTTACACCTGCGCAATGGGATTCAATTACCGACCGCGTTATCACCAAAGCTTATTCGCAAACACATGGCATAAGCTTGGTAGCTAATAAGGATAAATTATTTACCTTACCTGCGGGTGATGTAAGCATGGCAATCGTTGGCGAAGTTGATGAGCAATCATATTCTGTAAGCCCTGATGAAAATGCCAAAGATTTTGGTTATTATTATGCCTATGCTGCAACTTCGGGCGAAGGTTCACGTTCACATCGTGCACTTGGTACAGAATTTAAAGTGCCATTACTTAACCAATTAGAAGCAAGCTTGGCATCACGTTATGATAGCTATAGTTTTGGTGATACAGATGTTAGCAAAGTTACTTATAATGCTGGTCTTGAATATCGTCCTGTAAAAAGTCTATTGGTTCGTGCAGCATACGGAACAGGTTTCCGCGCACCAGATCTTCACTATGTATTTGCAAACCTTGATTTATTCCACCCAACTGTAACTGATTATTACAATTGCCGTGTGTTTGAAGCGGGTGTTTGCTCTGATTATGCAGATTTGGATATTCTTAAGCACCGTGAAGGTTCAACTAAATTAAGACCTGAAACTTCAAAAAGCTACAATATTGGTTTTGTATATCAGCCAACACGTAATTTTGACCTATCAGTTGATTATTTCAACGTTGCAATGCGCGATCAGGTTCAAGATTTAAGCACAGACCAATTACTTCGTGATGAAGCTGATTGCCGTCTTGGCGTTACTGAAAGTGGTAAAGCTGTAAATGCAACCTCGCCAACATGTATTGATGCGCTTAAACGTGTATTCCGCGATTCAAATGGTGATATTACCCACGTTTATATCAACCCAATTAACGTTGCGCGCGAAGATACTGATGGTATCGATATTAGCATTAATTACACATTGCCTGTAAGCTATGGTAAATATCGTTTTGGCATTAATCACACTCAAGTGTTTAACCATACATCAGTTCAATATTTAGGTGATGCTGAACTTGATCAATTGGCTGTGGATAGTGGCTATACAATCCCTGCGCAAAAAACCACTGCGTCTGTTACATTTGAAAAAGGCCCTTATGCCTTTACTTTAACCGGTAAACGCATTGGCAAACTTCAAAACTATGATGAAGATGCATGGACAGGTGAAAGCTATTTGTTCAATGCGAACGTAAATTGGGAAGTTAACGACAAAACCCAAGTTTCATTCAGCGTAAATAATTTGCTTGATACAGATCCGAAAAAAGATACAACTTGGACCGGATATCCATATTATAACAGCAAATGGTTTGATTCAGTTGGCCGCGCTTATTTCATGGAAGTAACGCACAAATTCTAATTTAGAAAATTTCAAATTAAGCCGCGCCATGAAAATGGCGCGGTTTTTATTTTGCCTGATAAACAATTTTCCCGCCAACCATTGTAATCTTTACGCGGGTTTCGGCAATTGTTTCGGGTTTTGTTTTGAATATATTTCTATCCAAAACAATCAAATCGGCGAATTTGCCTTTTTCAAGACTGCCAACATAATTTTCAACATGAAGCGAATATGCGCCATTAATCGTCATGGCTTTTAATGCATCATCTAATTTTAATGGCGGGGCATCGTTTAATTTAAACGGATATTTTTCACGCTCTTTACCATGCGCCATTCTGGTTATTGCAACTTCAAGTGCAAGCCATTGATTAAATGCATCAACGGGCCAATCAGAACCAAAAACAATTTTTGCGCCATTATCATGCAATAAAGATTGCGGTTCAAATACCGAAAACCGCTTTGGTCCAAGAATATCTTTTGAGCCTTCCCACGTATCAGCCGCAGGTTTCCCCCATTGGAAAGATAAAATTGGCAAAGCGCCCAATTGACCAAATCGTTTAAAATCAGATGGATCAACTAGTTCGGCATGGGCAATTGCGGTTCGGGTTTTATCATTTGGGCGTTGTTTTTTCAAAAATTCGGTTGCATCAAGGGCAACACGAACCGCGCCATCTGCATCTGCATGAAGATGGGAATCAATTCCTAAATCGGATAATTTCACCATTAAATCTCCAAGTTTTTCGCGCGAAATATATGGCTTTATTCCATAATTATTGCCTTGAACCCAATTTGGTTTTTCATCCGTGCCTTTATTTTCAAAATAAGGTTCAAGCATTGCACCGCTTAAAGATGGTAAGGCAATTGTGCCGTCCAAAAACATTTTTACGGTATGCACCGAAAGACTTGGTTGAATTTTTTGTTTTCCTTCATCGAACCAATTTCTTTGACGAAGAACTTCGGCAATTGCTTTATTATCATCAGGCTCTTTATCAGGGTCAATCAAAACAGCAAAATGTGGCCTTATCTTCAATTCACCATTTTTACGCAAAGTTTTATATGAAACCATTGTTTCAATATCGGTATATGCATCCAAAATTGTGGTAACACCTTGGGATAGAATTAAATTTTGCGCTTTTTTTGCGGCCTCAAGATTTTTGGCTTCATTGGGTTGCGGAAGAATTTCGATTACAATGTCTTTTGCCGCTTCTTCTAAACGCCCCGTTGGCTTGCCGTCCTTATCACGAACAATTATTCCGCCCGCACGTTCTTTTTGATTTAATAAATCAACCTTATCCATACCGATTTTATTCAAAAGCGCCGCATGACCGAAAGAATTTTTAATATAAATTGGCCTTTGTGTTTTAAGGCTTTCCAAATCCTTGTATGTTGGAACAAAACCAAAGGGTTGCATTTCTTGTTCAAACCAATTGATTACCACAAGCCAATCATTTTCATGGGCGTTTTTATCTTCATCAAGACATTTTTGAATTTTCGCATTCATTTGCGCCATATCAAGCGCGGCATAATCAAGACTGCACATTGACAATTTAAGGCCACCCGATTGCGGATGCATATGACCATCAATGATCCCTGGCATAAGTGTATTGCCTGAAAGGTTGATTTTCTTGGCATTTTTGCTTGCAATTGCTTTATTATCATCAGGCTCTTTATCAGGGTCAATCAAAACAGCAAAATGTGGCCTTATCTTCAATTCACCATTTTTACGCAAAGTTTTATATGAAACCATTGTTTCAATATCGGTATATGCATCCAAAATTGTGGTAACACCTTGGGATAGAATTAAATTTTGCGCTTTTTTTGCGGCCTCAAGATTTTTGGCTTCATTGGGTTGCGGAAGAATTTCGATTACAATGTCTTTTGCCGCTTCTTCTAAACGCCCCGTTGGCTTGCCGTCCTTATCACGAACAATTATTCCGCCCGCACGTTCTTTTTGATTTAATAAATCAACCTTATCCATACCGATTTTATTCAAAAGCGCCGCATGACCGAAAGAATTTTTAATATAAATTGGCCTTTGTGTTTTAAGGCTTTCCAAATCCTTGTATGTTGGAACAAAACCAAAGGGTTGCATTTCTTGTTCAAACCAATTGATTACCACAAGCCAATCATTTTCATGGGCGTTTTTATCTTCATCAAGACATTTTTGAATTTTCGCATTCATTTGCGCCATATCAAGCGCGGCATAATCAAGACTGCACATTGACAATTTAAGGCCACCCGATTGCGGATGCATATGACCATCAATGATCCCTGGCATAAGTGTATTGCCTGAAAGGTTGATTTTCTTGGCATTTTTGCTTGCAATTTTTAGGGCTTTTTTATCATCGCCAACGAATTCTATTTTGCCATTTTTAACGACAATTGCACTTTGAATTTCATTCTTTGAATTGGCAGTAAAAACATTGCCATTATAAAAAACAAATTCATTTGCAGAATCTGCAAAAGCGTAATTAGAAGAACAAAAAAATGCCGAAAAAACAATAAGAGATTTTAATTTCATAGAAATTATATAATCACATTTGTTCCATTAATTCCAGTATTTTTGATATTGTATTGACGTTACGGCCTGTTGAATTTTTGTGCCATGGGGCCGATAATTTCGAACTTCCCATACCATCGCCATAATAGGTATAAATCGCGCATTTTTTGCCGATTATTTTTTCTTCTTTATGATTTTTTACGCCATCCATTACATTATTTGGCATATCATCCAAAATACTAATAATCGTGCGATTTGGTTCTAAATTTTTAAATGGATTTTCAGAAATAATTTGTTTTATTTCATCCAAATTTCGAACGTAAACCCCAATTGATTTTCCAAAAAATTCACGTAATTTCGCATCAATTGCCGCCTGTATTAATTTTGGCTCAAGATCGCACTTAAAAACCACATTCCCACTTGCAATATAAGTTTTGACATTTTCAAAACCCAAATCTTCACACATTTTCTTAAGCTCTGACATTGGTAATTTACCAGTACCAGATACGTTAACTGCACGAAGAAAAGCGGCATATTTTTGCATTTATATAAACCTTGCGCTTTATATTCGCATAATATAATTAATAATCAATGCTTGAATTACGCCCCAATTGTGAATGTTGTGATGTGGATTTACCGCCCGATGCGCCGGCCTTTATTTGCACATTCGAATGCACATTTTGTGAAACTTGTACCGATGAAGTTTTTAAAGGCATTTGCCCCAATTGCGGCGGCGATTTACAAAAAAGACCAATCCGCCCTATCCGTCATTTAATAAAAAATCCTGCGAGCAGGGATAGAATTTTTAAGAAACATGTATAATCTCTATTCGGGAGATAAAATTATATGTTTCAAAGATTTATCGAAATTTTGGGCGAAAATGGCGTTATACATGGTGCCGAAGTAAAAAAGCGTGCCGCTGATTGGAATGGTCAAAGCACATGTAACGCACTTGCCGTTTTACGCCCCCAAAATAGCGATGAATTATCGCAAATAATGAAAATCTGCCACGAAGAAAATTTAAAAGTCGTTCCTGCGGGCGGGCTTACCGGCCTTGTTCACGGCACTGATTGCCAAAATGATGAAATCCAAATCTCTTTTGAACGTATGAATAAAGTTATTTCAATTGATACAATTGGAAAAACTATGTTGGTTGAGGCAGGTTGCCCACTTCAAAAAATTCATGAGGCGGCAAATGAACATGGCCTTATGTATGCAATTGATTTGGGGGCGCGCGGTTCGTGCACAATTGGCGGCAATATTTCAACCAATGCAGGCGGCAATCAAGTTATTCGCTATGGCATGACGCGCGAACAAATACTTGGCCTTGAGGCGGTTTTGGCGGATGGGACAATTGTTTCAAGCCTTAATTCACTTTTAAAAAATAATGCAGGCTATGATTTGAAGCAATTATTCATTGGCACAGAGGGAACTCTTGGACTTGTAACCAAGGCAATTATTCGCCTTTATCCAAAGCCAGTTTCAACCAATTGCGCCCTTGTTGCCTTTGATAGTTTTAATCAATTGACCGAATTTTTCGGTCTTGCATCAAATGCTTTTGGTGGTGCTTTATCAAGTTTTGAGGCAATGTGGGGCAATCATTATGAGCTTTTGACCACGCGCTCTAACCGCCACGCCCCGCCAATTGCATCGGGTGCGCCATATTATGCAATTATTGAAACCCAAGGGTTTGACGAAGAAAAAGATAGTGAAAATTTCAATCAAGTGCTTGAAAATCTTATTGAAAATGAAAAACTTATTGATGCCACAATCTGTCAAAACCAAACCCAGCGAGAGGCTATTTGGAAAATCCGTGAAGATATTATTGGTCTTTATCAATTACTCGCCCCACTTGCCATTTTTGATGTTTCAATGCCAATTGTTGAAATGGAAAATTATGACAAGAATTTAAAAGCTGCTATCAAAAATGAATTTGGCGATGCCGCTGAAGTTATAACATGGGGGCATATTGGCGATTGTAATTTGCACATCGTTGTTTCACCCAAAGTATGGCATGATGATACGCATAAAAAAATCGAAGAATATGTCTATAACCCACTAAAACCGCTTAATGGTTCAATAAGTGCCGAACATGGCATCGGGCTTGAAAAGCGCGATTTCCTTGGTGTGTCACGCAATGAAAATGAAATTGCCCTTATGCACGCCCTAAAATCTGCCCTTGATCCAAAGGGAATTTTGAACATGGGGAAAGTGATATAATTTATTTATTAGGTGGCAATTCCACAAATGGTGGCCTTGGGATTGATGCTTGCGCTTCGCGTAATTTTTGACCCCATGCACGTGATAGGTCTTGGAAATAGGCATCATCGCGTTCAACGCGATATTTAACTGGTTTTGCCCCCTCACCGCGCCTTAACATCAAAATATCAATTGGCAGCCCTACCGCCAAGTTAGAGCGCATGGTTGAATCAAATGATATAAGTGCCAATTTCACGGCCTCATTAAAAGGGGTTTCATATTGTAATGCGCGGTCTAAAATTGGTTTGCCATATTTTAATTCGCCGATTTGCAAATATGGCGTATCAAGGCCGCATGAAATTGAATTTCCAACATCGTAAATCAAATATAATTTCAGCTTTTCTTTGCCAATTTGCCCACCCAAAAGCATTGTTGCGCCAAAAGAAATCCCCTCGGCCTCATAGCCGGATTTGATTTCTATTTGGGTTTCGCGCAAAACTTTACCGACTAATTCGGCGGCACGAAAAAGGGTTGAAACCGTGTAAAGGGTTTCAATTTCGCCCGTTTCTTCGTTTTTTATTCCTTCTTCAAGCTTGGCAAGTGTGGCCTGCGTAACTGATAAATTACCCGCAGTTGCAATCGAAATTACGCGGTCATCCGATTCAAATAAATGAAGTTTGCGATATGATGAAATATTATCAACGCCCGCATTGGTGCGTGTATCGGCCATCATAATAAGGCCTGCATCAATTAACATTCCAACGCAATAAGTCAAAACCGCCCCCGATTTATTTTTTAGCTTTGCCACTGACTTTGTGATTGACGAACATGTAGCCCAACCGACATTGTTTCAACACCACCGCCAATCCTTGTACCAGATACAGGTGCTGCGTCACGATAATCAAGCCCAATTGCTACACGAACATAATTTTCATCTGCACAAATTGCATTTACAGGGTCAAACGCCACCCATCCAAGATTTTCAACATAGGATTCGGCCCATGCGTGCGCCGCTTCTTGGTAATCATTGCCGTCCTTGCGCAATAAATGCCCCGATACATAGCGTGACGGAATATTCATGGCGCGGCATGCGGCGATAAATATATGCGCCTGATCTTGGCATACACCTGATTTTGCCGCAAAGGCCGCCTTAGCATCGGTTATGGTTGTTGTGCTTTTTGTATCAAATATAATATCGGCATGAAGCGCCGCCATTAAATCATGCAGCCCACTTAATCTTTCTTTGCCAGATATATGACTTTTTGCAAAATCAATTATATCGGCATCAGGTGTCGCGAGTGGCGAATAACGGCAATAAACGCTTGGCGGCAGGGTTTCGACAACATCTTTTTGAATACCTGAATTTTCCGATGTATCAATTGTGCCGATGGTTTCAATGGTTAGATTATGAATTTGGCTATCGATTGATAAAGTGTGGCATTGATTGCCAAAGGCATCTTTGAATGCATTTAGCTTGCCCTTGGCGTCAAAATTTATGCCCCATGCAATGACATTTTGATTGCCATTTGTAACAGGGGTTAGCCGTAAAACCTGAAGCAATTGGCGTGCAGGTTGCGAATATTCATATTTGGTTATGTGATCTATTTGAATGCGCATTTTTAAAACATAAATTGCTCGGCAATTGAAATACCAAGTTTGTTATTATCGGCCAAAAACTCACTTAAAAATTCGTGTAATCCATATTGGATAACGTTTTCAATATTTGTTGTGGTTATTTTTGATTGTAATTGCCGCGCCTGCCAATCAGCTGCCCCATTTAAACCAGTTTGCGCACGCATACGCCCAAGCAAAAGATTAATTTCAAGAACACAGGCCGCCAAGGAACGCGGCATTACATCCCGAAATATCATCATATCGGCAACATTGCGCGATGACAGGCCTTCACGATAAAGCCATCTATAGGCAGTTTCCGCAGAAACAGATCGCAAGAGCGCCGTCCATTGCGCTTGGTCAATTGGGCCGCCAACATAATCTTCACGCGGCAATAAGACATGATATTTCACATCAACAAGGCGCGCCGTATTATCTGCACGTTCAATTGCCGCGCCCAATCGTGCAAACCAAAATGGCTCGGAACGCAACATTGTGCGTTGAATTGCGCCGTCATAGCCACGGGCAATTTCTTCAACCCATGATAAAAATGAATTTATATCTTTTTTGGCATCTTTACGTTTTTTGCCAAAGCCAATCCATGCCTCATTCAAAGTTTCGAAAACTTCGCGGGTAACGGCGGTTCGCACCGCGCGTGCATCATGGCGCGCCTTGGCAAAACATGAAATAATGCTTGATGGGTTGGTTTCATCAAACAGCATGAAATCAAGCACCGCATTCTTATCAAGATTTTGGCAATCACCTTGATAATAATTGCCAACACCTGCGGCATCAAAGGCGCTTTTTAAACCTGATTGCCCATCTGAATAGGGCAACATATCAAATTTGATTGCTGCATCAATTAAGCGTGCGGTAAAATCGGCGCGCTCAATATGGCGGCCCATCCAATAAAGTGAACTTGCGGCACGTGATAACATTATGAACCCTCCGCAATATCATCGACCACCCATGTGTCTTTGGTGCCACCGCCTTGGGATGAATTAACCACCAAAGAACCTTCGGTTAGGGCAACACGGGTTAGGCCACCAGGGACAATTTCAACCCCCTTTGAACCAGTCAAAATAAATGGTCTTAAATCCACATGGCGCGGCGCAAGCCCTTTTTCAGTTAAGGTTGGGCAGGTTGAAAGCGCCAATGTTGGCTGCGCAATAAATCTATGTGGTTCAGCGATAAGATGTTTTCGAAACTCTTCAATTTGTGCCTTGGTTGAGGTTGGCCCAACCAACATTCCATACCCCCCCGAACCATCAACAAGTTTGACAACTAAATCAGGCAAATTATCCAAAACATATTTCAAACTATCAGCCTCACGGCAACGATAGGTTTCAACATTCGGAAGCTTCGCATCTTTGCCCGTATAGAATTTCACAATTTCAGGCATATAGGAATAAATCGCCTTATCATCGGCAATTCCCGTTCCCGGTGCATTAACAATGGTTACATTTCCCGCCGCATAACAATCCATAAGTCCCGGCAGGCCAAGCATTGAATTAGGGTCAAACATCAATGGGTCGATAAAATCATCATCAACGCGGCGATAAATTACATCAACTTTCAATGGGCCATTGGTTGAACGCATGAAAACCTGACGGTCACGAACGAATAAATCATGCCCTTCAACTAATTCAACGCCAATGTGATCTGCCAAAAATGAATGTTCATAAAATGCTGAATTATAAGGGCCAGGGGTCATAACAACACATCGTGGGTCATCGCCGCAATTATTTGGCGCAACTGAACGTAACATACGGTGCAATGCATCGGGGTAATGTTCAACTGGTCTTATTTTATGCTTTTCAATCAGATTTGGGAAAAGCCGCTCCATCGCCTCGCGGTCTTCCAACATATATGAAACACCTGATGGTGTGCGCGCATTATCTTCAAGAACGAAGAAATCATTCGCGCCAGTGCGAACAATATCAATTCCGCAAATATGCGCCCAAACATCATGCGGCGGTTTGATATTTGTCATTTGAAGGCGAAATTGCGGATTTGAATAGATTAAATCATCGGGCAAAATTCCCGCTTTCATAATTTCACGCGCGCCATAAACGTCGGATAAAAACATATTTATCGCACTTACGCGCTGTATTAGACCTTCTGATAAATTATCCCATTCTTTTCCTGAAATTATGCGCGGAATTATATCGAATGGGATAATTCTTTCTTCGGCTTCTTCATTGGAATAAACCGCAAAAGTGATACCTGTTTTACGAAAAATATGCTCGGCGGCCTGTTTCCTAAGATTTAGGTCTTCATTACTTATATCTTCAAGCCATGCAGCGAAATTAACATAAGGGCCGCGTGGATCTTCACCACCCCAATCGCCCCACATCTCATCAAATGCTTTTTTCATGCTTCCACCTTCAAGGACGAGTATGAACCTGCCTTTATTTTGTGCAAGTGCGCTTTATGATTTTATTCGAATACGCACAAATTGCACCAATTTAAAGGCCATTATGCCTATTTTTAAGGCAGTGCCTAGCATGCAATAATTGTTACTTGTGGGAAATTTTCAACGTGGCAGCATTGACTTAATCATATTTAATAATTAGCTATCTATTGTTCGATATTTCCGAACTATTGTATTAAAGGTGTTTTATGGAAAAAGAATTTGAAGGTAAGAATATTGTTATCACTGGCGGATCCACTGGTATTGGTCTTGCAAGTGCAATCGCGTTTAAAAATAAGGGCGCAAAAAATATATTCATAAGCGGGCGAAATCTTGAAAGCCTTGAAAAAGCCAAGGAAGAAATTGGCAATATCGCACATATTTATCAAGGCGATGTATCAAATATTAGCGATATTGAAGAATTTAAAAACTTTGTTGAAAGCAAAAATATTAAAATAGACGTGCTTTTTGCCAATGCAGGAATTGCCGAAAATAATAATTTTGGCACTACATCCGAAAATGAATATAACAAAACTTTTGATATAAATGTCAAAGGCGTATTTTTTAGCGTTCAAACTTTTTTACCACTATTGAAAGATGGCTCATCAATAATATTAAACGCCTCCATTGTTGCCAATAAAGGCATGGCAAATTTAAGCCTTTATAATGCGTCAAAAGCAGCGGTTAGGTCATTTGCACGAAGCTTTGCCAATGATTTAAAAACCCGCAAAATTCGCGTTAATGCCATAAGCCCCGGCGTTACATTAACCCCAATTATGAAAAACGGCCTAAAAATGGATGATGCACAAATTGAGGGATTTAAACAATACATTCAAGAAGCCGCACCAGCAGGGCGTTTCGCACAACCAAGTGAAATTGCAAACGGCGTTTTATTCCTTTCCTCTGAAAGCGCAAGCTATGTTAATGGAATTGAATTAAGCGTTGATGGCGGATTGGCACAAGTCTAAATTATGATTTTGAGCAACATTGATTGTGCGCCATTTGGCGCACAATATTGTCCAAAAGCCCAGGAAAAAGCTGATTTAATTCATCAGTGCGCACTTTATTTATATTCTCAACACCCTTTTTTGTAGTGTGTATGATGCCATATTCACGCAATATTCTAAAATGATTTGAAAGCGTTGATTTTGCTGTCTCACAATATTGTTGGGCCGCCAAAGTACAATTCATACCATCAGTATGGTTCAAAATTGTTTCCACAATTTTTAGACGAATTGGGTCACCCAACGCATATAATACGCCCGCAAGGCTAATATCGTCAATTTTTGGGTGTAGAATTTGGCTCATGTTCAATAATATCTTTGGTTATACCATAAATAATGATTGCAACATTGAATTCAAGGTTTCAACACATTTTCACATTTTTAAAGCTTTGAAACGCCTAATTTATGGTATAATTCATCGTATCTTCTACAATGGGCGTTTTCGCCTCTGGTGTATTTTTAAGCACAACTTTTAACAAAGATGAAAGTGTAGTAAAAATTTCATCCCATACATAATCACGTTCAACACAATCAGGAAGTGAGTTATAAGTGTTCCATAATTGCGGTAAGTGAACAACACAATTCATAGAATCAAACTTTGGTGCATCAGTATGTAATGCATCTTGTTCAATACTAATATAATTTTGTTTTTTGTTTTTAAGTGATTGCGCCATGCTTCCCTCCTCGCATGATTTTGTCACAAGATAAACTACCTGATATAGTAGCAATGAATATTGAGCACCGCCTTTATTTGAAAAATGTTCAATACCTATTGGTTATACCTAAGCCATAAACAAATCAATAACGAAATAGTTAAAATAATCAGGCAACTAGGGATGGCAACTAAACAGTTACATTAAGATTATAAAAAAAATGAAAATTTTTGCATTAAAAAAGCCAATTAAATCAAGCCTTATCAAGTTTATCCGCAATATTTGTTAAGCGACTAGATGCCGCATCAAAAGATTGCGACGCAAGTGCAACAAGCTGTTGCATTTGTTTCTCATAATCAGAAATTTTGTCATTAATTCCTTTTTGGATGTCATTATTATCGATTCGTTGGTCACGAAGACGCGCAAGTTCAGCTTCAGTTGAAGAAAGTTTTTGCTTTAATTCATGGGCTTCATCAGCCAAAAGCAATGCGGCCATCAAAAATAATTTTTGATCACCAATTTGCCCAACATTTTGCGCCAAATTTTTTACATGATTATCAAACTGGCGGACAAGGCGGCGAATATGTTCTTCTTGGTCATCGTCACAGCCGATACCATAGCTTCTACCATTGACCTCGATTTGAATATTGCTCAACACACCATCCATTTATTATGCAACCTGCACATTGCCGATGATATTCTTTAATTCATCAATTGTCTCATTTAAAGCACTTCTTGCTGCTTTGATTGCATTTTCCAATTCACGTTCCCGCGCTTTTGATGCCATTAATTCTTCGCGCAAAATTAATTCCCCCGAAGAAGTTTCAATATTTGCAAGCGCCGCAGCCTTACCATCTTCAAACCCAGTAGAGCGCGCCAAATCGGCAACAGTATGCACAGCCTTTTGAAGGCTAGTTTCTAACCGCTCTAAGGAATCATTGAAACGTGTTACTGAACCTGACAACACGTCATAATCTATTGAAACTTCGCTCATCAATCACCCTGTTAATATATTTTTGATTGAGAATCACTGGAAACCAAGGCTTTTTAAATGGCTTTTGACATGCTTGTAAAGCAAAACCTTACTAACCAAAGCTATTAATTCAGCTTTCAAAGCCAAGTCATTGATTTAGCCAATAATTTCCTGTAGAAGCTTTTTACGTTTTGCATCAAATTTAATCACTTTTGATACAAAAAGGCAGGCTTGTGATTGCAAAATCAAACCATCTTCAAGCATTTTTAGATTATTCGCAATCAAAGTTGAACCGGTTGATGTTATATCAACAATCGCATCGGCAATTGCGTTTGCAGGCGCACCTTCGGTTGCGCCGCCAGAATAAATTATTCTGTAATCACGAATATTGTGTTTTTCAAAATAGCTTGCGGTAAGGCGTGTATATTTTGTGGCAATTTTTAATCTGCGGCCGCTATATTTACGCATCGCTTGGGCAACTTCATTAAGGTCGGACATATTTTCAACATCAATCCAACCATCAGGAACACCAATGACAACATCAGCGCGCCCAAAGCCAAGCCCTGCAACCAAATCAACCAATTCGTATGAATTTGAAGATTGCTCACGCACCAAATCTTCACCAGTTATACCAGCATGAATTTCGCCCGCCAAAAGACCTTTGGCAATTTCAGAAGATGATAAAAGCCTGATTTCAATGTCATCTTTTCCATCAATATGCGCACTATAAGTTCTATCGCCGCTTTGCTTGAGAATTAGGCCACGTTTTTTAAGCCATTCTTCACATTGCTCTTTAAGGCGACCTTTAGATGGCAGGGCAAGAATAATTTTCTTCATTTATTCCCCCAATAAAATCTGTGGGCGAATTACCGCGCCAACCGCACAAATATCAAATTCACCATTCGATAATTGAAAAATCAAACCATTATAGCGCCCGCCAGAGGCAATCGCACGTTCATTATCTTTGCTAAAAATATCAAAGGCAAAACCATCATAATATTCAAAGCGCCCAAATTTAGCGGCAATAAATTTTGAATCATTTTGATTTATTTTTTCAAACTTATCGCGCCAAATATTATTCCAACCTGATAAATCAACACCAATTTTTTTTGCCATCACATTGATTTTTTCAATTGCATTTAAAGGCGCATCATTAATTTCCAAAATCGCCATAAAATTCTTTACAAAATCGGCATTAAGGGGTTTTGTATTGGCGCGCATTGCCTTTTGTTTAAGACGTTTTGCAATTTCATTGGCACCGCGCGCTTCATGGGTTTTTAGTTTTGCAATGTCCAAAACTTCGGCAACAATTTTTGTTGCTTCATCATCAGAAACATCAACAAGGCTTTGTGCCAATGCACTTGGCTTTTGCTTATCTTCGCAAATTGCAATTTCGATGCGCGATTTTAAACTTAATAAATCATAGCAACCATCAAGCAAGAATTCACGCCATACATCATCAATTTGCGCATTATTGATAAGGTTTTTTATCAAGCTGCCATCAAAAAATTCATAATTAAATTTTGAAGAATTTGCACTTTTACACGCATCATTTATTGTTGAGAATAATGATATATCTGCCTTTTGCTCGTCTGTGTCGCCAAAATGTTCAATACCCATTTGTCGAAATTCATGGGCATTATAATCATTGATTTCATTGGCACGAAAAACTTTGCCCGAACAAAGATAGGTTTTCTTGCCATTTTCACGCGCATGATTTTCGATATAATGAAGCGCTGCAGGAATTGTTAAATCCGCGCGCAAACATAATTCACGCCCATCAGGGGCGTTGGCAAAGTAAAGCCTTGAACGCAATGCTTCGCCCGCCAATTCCAAAACTGTTTCTGCGGGTAAGAAAGTTGGCAAATCCACCCACTCGCCGCCAAATTGGGCAAGTTTTTGCTTTATTGCATCGCGTTTTGCCAATTCAATCATTTAACGCCCTGCTCCAAAGTTTGGCGCACAATATTTACCAAATCGGCACGACTTGCTTCAAATTGCGCAGGGCGACCTTGACGCCATTCTTCATTTGATGTGATTTCATTTGCAAGTTTTGCACCAAGTTTAAGGTCTTTAATAGTTACAATCCCCGCCTCGCGCTCATTAGAGCCTTCAAGGATTACCAATGGTGCGTTTTTCCTATCGGCATATTTCATTTGCGCTTTCATGCCCGCACTTCCAAGATAAACTTCGGATTTAATGCCTGCATTGCGTAATTCTTGCACCATTTGGAAATAATTTGCGATTTGGTCTTTATCCAAAACCAAAACCAAAACTGGCCCATCCATTTTTTCTGGCTTTTTACCTGCGCATTCTAATGCAGCAAGTAAGCGTGAAACACCGATTGAACATCCTGTTGCGGGAACTCTTTCACCCCTAAAGCGCATAACCAAATCATCATAACGCCCACCCGACCCAATTGAGCCAAAGCGAACCTGATTACCCGCTTCATCAATTGTAGTTTCAAGGAATTCGGCTTCAAACACTGTGCCAGTATAATATTCAAGACCACGAACAATTGCAGGGTCAAACTCTGCCATTTGTGGCAATATTCCAAGTGCACCAAGGGTTTCATCAATTGCCGAAAGCTCCGATATCCCCTCTGCGCCAATTTCATTATTGCCAATAATATTTGCAAGATTGGCAAGGGTTTGGGCGCGCGTTTCTTGGCGGGTTTGTGTATAGGCAAGAACTTTATCTATTTGCGCCGCATTAAGGCCAGCACCTTTTGTAAAGTCACCTGATTGGTCCTTACGCCCTGTGCCCAATAATGCGCCAACGCCATCAAGACCAAGCCTATCTAATTTATCAATTGCGCGCAAAATTGTAAGACGGGTTTGAATATCTTCAACCGAAACGCCAATTGAAACCAATAAAGCATCCAATAATTTGCGATTAGAAATTTTAACCACATAAGAATTACGCTCTATACCCGCGTTTTCCAATGCTGTTGCAAGCATGGCAATAACTTCGGCATCTGATTGCGGCAAGGCAGAGCCAACAATATCGGCATCACATTGCCAAAATTCGCGATAACGCCCAGGGCCAGGCTTTTCATTGCGCCAAACAGGGCCACATGTGGCACGCCTAAATGGTTTTGGAATTGCATCATAATTTTGGGCAACAAAGCGCGCCAATGGCGCGGTTAAATCGTATCGTAAAGATAACCATTGCTCATCATCATCTTGAAGCGCGAAAACACCTTCATTCGGTCTATCGGCATCAGGAAGGAATTTTCCCAAACAATCGGCAAATTCCATCGCGCCAGTTTCTAATTCTTCAAAACCCCATAATTTATAGGTTTCAAGGATTTTTCCAACAAGCTCATTGCGGCGCGTCAAAAAATCGGCACGATTATCAACAAAACCGCGAACTTGGCGCGCAATTGGCGCATTATTTTGGGTATTTTTCTTATTATCAGACATGGTTTTAAAACTTTCGGCGCTTCTTACCCCCAAAGAGTAAAAATTCAAACACTTTTAGAAGATTTTAGCTGAAAGAAACGCCAATTTTTGCTTGATAAATGCGCCCAAAACTTTAAAGGAGGTGATGAAAAACAAAAAAGGCCAAAATTATGAGCGAAAACAAAAAACGTAAACGTAACGCAATTGTATTGGGTGTTGTTGGGCTTGCAAGCATTATGGGCGTTGCAACTACTGGCCTTGTTATTGGCACATCTGTTGGCGACAAACATTCTTCAAGCGCTGAAAGTGTAAAAATTGATTGGGCAAAATTTGCGGCCGATAAAGTTTCTGAATCTGGTTTTAACTTTGACGTTGCTTTTGAAAAAGGTGTTTTGTCTATCTCAGGCTTAGCCAAAGATGAAAAAGATCGTCACAATGCTTTTGAAGCGGTTAAAAATGCGGTTTTGGATAAAATTAAATCTGAAAAACTTGGCGACACTTCTGGCGTTTTAGCTTTTGAAAATGCCATTACATTAGATGGAAAAAAAGTTGATAATGTTCCTGATGCCGCCTCTGCATTAGGGGAGAAACCACAAGCTGCGGCATGCCAAACAGCATATAATACATTGCTTGATGGCCGTGTTATCAATTTCAATTCTGGTAGTGCAATAATTTCGCCAGATTCACAAAGCCTTCTTAATGGCCTTGCAGATGTTGCAAATCGTTGCGTTGATTATAGTGTTGAAGTTGGTGGTCATACCGATACAAAGGGTGATGCAATTGCCAACCAAACCCTTTCTGAAAATCGCGCCCAAGCGGTTGCTGATTATCTTCTTGGAAAAGGCGTTACAAAATCACAATTAGAAATCAAAGGCTATGGTGAATCAAAACCACTTGATACATCTGAAAGCAAAGATGCTGACGCCAAAAATCGCCGCATCGAATTCAAAGTTGAAGAAAAAGCAAAATAATTATTTGCAAAATTGTTTTATTTCTTGCCATTCTTGGTTTGTGAAAGCGGGATTTCCCGCTTTTGCCATTTTTGCGGCAATTTCACTTCTTTTGCCACTATCAGGGTGTGAAGATATAAATTCGGCACCTTTTAATGCCCCCATATTGTCTTCAAGTTTTTGGATTTTCTCAAAAAAACTTGACATTCCACGACCATCAATTCCCGATTTGGTTAAAATCTCTAGACCTCTAATATCGGCTTGTCCCTCTGCATCACGGGAATTTTTTAAATCAGTTAAGTTTGCGCCAAGCATGATTAATTGTTGCCCTGCGCCACTTCCACCACCTACTACTGCATCTAAAATTATACCAAAACCCATTACACGATAAAGGGACACTAAAACGTCACGGTTCTCAACATGCGCGATTTCATGTGCCATTACAGCCGCTACTTCATCACCATTTTCAGCGGTTTCAATTAAACCCCTTGTAAAATAGATTTTGCCAGCAGGCATAGCAAAAGCATTCGGCATTGATGTATCTAAGCCACCAACTTCAATGGGAAATGATAGATTTGCATTTTTTGAAATTTTATCGGCAAGCTTTTGTAAATTTTGGATACTTTTTGTGTCAGTCTTGCAAAAATCCATTGCCAAATCAAGCTGTGCAGTTACCGAATTTGATAATTGCCGCTCAAGATTAGGCGGGGTGATTTTGGCAAGCGGATGCGCCAAAATTGGAATACCAAAAAAAACAATTGCGCAAATGGAAAAGCCCAAAGCGACCAATGTCATCACTAATTTAAACTCTGACTTGGCACGGCCTTGTTTGTTATATTTTGGACAATGTAAAACGAATTCTTCAAAATCTATGTATGATAATGTTAGCCTTGCATCGGGGTTAGTTTGCAAATAAATTTTTTGCACCTTTGGGTCAACTAATTGAATTTCATCATAATTCCATTTTATAGCCACATCCTGATGGTAAAATTGCAATCCATCAGTCAAAAATTCAATTTTGACATCATGCCTTTGCGCAGTTTTACCATCAGAATAAAATGACTTATTAATCACTATATAATTCCAATATCCAATGCATCAGAAAGCCCCTCAGCTTGGTCAGGGCCGGCATCGGTTTGTTCAATTTTAGTGAAGTCAACCTTGCCATCAGATTTCAGATTATTAATTAGGAATTTAACGCTTCTTGCCTGTACCACAGGATAACAAATCCCAAGAGAGAAAATAATAATCAAAATATTTGTAATCCATAAAACAATAAAGCTTGAGATTTTGAAATCAAAAGTGAAACTTGCGCCATCTAAACTAATTGCTTTTGCAATGGATTTTAAAACTTCAACGCGATAAGCCATGAAAGCAAAGAATATAAAAATAGCAAACAAGAACAAATATGCATAAATTGTCAAAAGCATTTTACCAAATTTTCCAGGATCTTGAAGTATCAAATCTTGGTCACTTAGCGCCATTAAGTTTTCGCCTAATGCGCCTATAAAGATGATGTCGCCAATAACTATACCGACCCAACCAATAGCAAATAATTTGAATAATTTCCCCATATCAATTTTGGTTTCATCAAATTCAAATTTTAGATTGCCAAAGTGCATATTGCCCCATAATTCTTTTGCAATTTTAACAGAAACCTTTGGTGACCACCAACCAAGCGTTATAGCTTGTAAAATTCCTTGTTTGAAATACATCAAAGAAAAATCAAAAGGCTTTCCACCAAGCTTAAAGCGAATACCACGCCATGTTGTTCGACTTGCCAAATAACGGAACGCAAGCCAAATCGCAGCACCAATTATTAAAAACAAACCAAGGAAATAGGCTATAAAAATTATACCCGCTAAAACTGGTGGCATTAATTGGGCAATAAAAATCAAAAGTAAATATGGAATTGTAAAAAGTGCGATTGCCAGTAAAAAGCCTTTGAATAATTCGCCACCTTTTCCAGTATATTCAAATGGTTCATTATTAAGAAAAGTATTAGCCCAAATGCGCCTTCTTACTTCTGTTCGCCCCCAAAACCTGTATAAGGTTAGGGTAATTATTCCCATCAAAGTATTTTTAAAGCCAAGGCCAACAAATTCGCCAGCCGTTGCGCGATTTTCAAAATCTAAACTTTCGAGTTTTGTATTTTGATTTTTATCATTGATATCTAATGTCAAATCTATAGCCCCCTATTATAATATTGATATGATTAACATCAATAAAAATATATGGCTATATTAAAACTGTACATAATTTTAGCTAATAGCTTTAAACCAAGCCGCCTAATTAGAAGCGCTTCTATCAATTAGTATCTCACTGGCATGGGCGCTGTCTTCGTATGTGGACGCAATGAAGGCTGCTGCCGTGATTAATGCGGCAAACAAAACACCCAATATTAACGCCACGCCACGTTTCGACAACTTAACCCCCGTGGTTAAAACAAATGGGGATTTAATCTTTTTAAAGATTATTTCGCCAATGCATCAATAACAATTTGCGGCGTAAGTAATTGCGGAAGTATCCGCGGTTCTTGCCCCGCTTTGTCATATATAAGATACAATGGAACGCCCACACGTCCATGTGACGAAAGCGCGCGCGCTATTTTTTCATCCTTTTTGGTCCAATCAGCGACAATATAGCTTACATTAGCATCATTCATTGCTTTGATTACTTTAGGATTTTTGAAAACTGCATTCTCATTTACTTTACAAGTAATGCACCAATCGGCGGTGAAATTTACAAATACTTTTTTGCCATTTGACAATTCAGTTTGCACATTTTCATCTGACCATTGAATTGCGCCCTCATGAACTGAATTATTTGCTTGCTTTTGACTATCTATGTTCAAGCGAACATTAATCATTGCGATGCCAATTAAAAACACCAATAAAACAGGGGCAAATTGTGCAAATTTTTTATTATTCAAAAAGCTTATATAGGCTGTGAACGCAATTATTACCGTTAATATAGCGCCGATCACCAAATTACTATGTGCAACAGAATTTAAAACCCAAATAAGCCATGCCGCAGTAAGAAACATTGGAATTGATAATAATCTTTTTAAATTATCCATCCATGCGCCTGGTTTTGGCATTTTTGATAATAATTTCGGGAAATAGGTCAAAAGCAAAAATGGCAAAGCCATACCAAAGCCCAAACCTAAAAACACCAACAAGCCAATAATTGGGCTTTGTGTTATCGCAAACCCAAGCGCAGAACCCATAAAAGGCGCAGTACATGGCGATGCCACCATAACCGCAAGTGCGCCCGAAAAGAATGCCCCGCGATTACCTGATTGCGATGCAAGGCCAGAGCCCACACTTTGCAATGAAGTGCCGATTTCAAATAGGCCTAATAGGTTTAAACCAAGGCCAATTAAGACCGCTATCATAAATAACAAAAAACTTGGATCTTGAAGTTGAAAACCCCAACCAATTGCTGAACCTAATTCCTTTAAAACAAATAAAAGCCCGCCAAGAATTGTGAAAGTCGTCAAAATACCTAGCGCATAGAAATTTCCATATTGTTTTGCCTCACGTTCATGACCATGCGCAATTTTGGTTAGGCCAAGAATTTTCATAGCAAGAACAGGGAAAACGCATGGCATGAAATTTAAAATTATGCCGCCCAAAATTGCAAACCCAATTGCCCCCAATGCCTTTTTAATATCCAAAGGCGCAGCAGGTGCCTTTCCATAAGTTCCGACAGTTTTTTGCGCATCCTGATTGGCGCTTATTTCATAATATTGGGTTTCGGTTCCATTTTGAATTTCCAAAACGCCGCCAATTGGATTTGGCAATTTTTCAGGTAATGACAATGAAACCGGAATTTCAATGCTAAAACCCTTATCACCGAATTGAAGAATTTGCGGCTTTGCATGATCAATTAAAGCGCCGCCATCTAATTCATAAGGGTAAAAATATGCACTTTTTGGGTTTAATTTTTCGCTTGGCATAAATCCAAAAAATATTGTTTCTTGGCCTTTGTTGAATGTAGATTTGCCGCTTAAAGGCTTTGGCAATTTTGCGATTGCATTATCAATTTCGCCTTTTTGCGCACTATCTTTATCGGCGCCAATATTAATTGTGAAATTAATTTTGGCCTCACCAGGCACGCAAACATCATTACATTCAAGCCAATTAATGTTGGCAGTAACATTTTGCGGCCCGCTTAAACCTTGTGGAACTTTAACCTCAATCGGTAGAATTATTTCATCGCCATAGCCGTAATTTATGAAGGATGCATAGGGTAATTTTTGCGGCGCAGCCCACATAATTTTACCAAATTCAATACCGTTTGGCGCCTGCCATTCAATACGTGTTGCATCACCAACATCACCAGGGTTTCGCCAATATGTATGCCAATTTGGCGCCATTTTTTGCTTAAGGCCAATATAAAAACTTTGCCCAGAAGTTACGCTATCTTTTTGGGAAATTATTGAAACTTCAACATTCTTCGATTGCGCAAACGCAATATTTGAAAAGCCAAAAACAAGAAGGAAAGCTAAAAAATTACGGATAAATTTAATCATAAATTTTCTTTAGCGGAAAATTTCTTTGGTTTCCATTGCTTTGTTTGCAAAGCATAATATTGTGTACAAAAATTGGGGCATTGAATGACAATATTGCCAAAGCAACCAAATTGGTGGTTTGAAGACATTATAATCGGGCGCACTTATGATTTTGGTGCGGCACAAGTAAGTGCAAAAGATATAAAGATTTTTCACGATTTATTCGCCCCCAATTTGCCATTAAAACCAAGCGATAGCGGGCTTGAACATCGCGGCCCACGCGCCGCAGAATCGCATATTTACGCACTGTGGCGGCAAATGTTATTCGATGAAACAAGAACATGGCCAATTGAACGCCGCCTTACACAGGAAAATTTGCGTTTTTATCGTTCGTGTTATGCAGGTGATGAATTATTCGTGCGCCTTACCTTCATGTCGGTAGAAGAGCGTGGAGAAGATGGCGGCATTCTTACCGCAGGGCATGAAATATTGGACCAAGACGAATTATTGGTCATGAGCGTTCTTACAAGAACCTTGATGAAAAAACGCCCAAAATAAAAGGGCGCAAATAAATGCGCCCTTTAAATTTTTATTTTTATAAAATTTACGCGTTTGCAGCAGAAGTATCACCATTGCGCAAAGTACGTTGAACCAATTTTTGCCACTGAAGCAAAGAAACCAAATGCGCATAAATCGCGGCAAGTGCACCTTTATTTTTCAAGTCCAAGAATTGAGCATCAGTCAATTGGTTTAATTTCTCTTCAGAAATTGCCAAATAATCAGCAATTTTAACAGTCTCACCTTGTGAACCATCAGGGTTAGTTGGTGTGAAAGTTACAGATTTTTCTTCCAAAAGGTCATATTGGTTTACAATTGCAACCCATTCATCAGTTGAACGGCGTTGACGTTCAAAATCTTGTAAGAATTCCATTGCGCCTTTTGTATATTCAGTTGGCTCTTCGCCATTGAACAATGGAATTTCGCCATCTGTTGCAAGCATTTCAGCGCCTTCATCAACACAAACAACAAAATTTTCATTTTGATCATCAGCAGCAAAGATGAAAGGGTAACGACGAACGAATGCAGGAATGTATGAATCAACTTCCCACATACCATCTTTATCAACGAAAAGATTTTCGTTGCCGCGCGCAGCCATAACCGCCAATGGGGTCTTTTTATCTGGCGCAAAAATGATTGGCATAGATGTTGATGCAATACCAAATTCTTGAACAGTCAAAGGAACAACATGTGTTGTTTCAACAAAGCCAAATGGGCGCGCAATATTTTTAAGCGCCAATTTTCCATGTGCAGCAACAGCAAGAGGTTGCGGGTTTTTATATAATACAACGCGGCCTTCTACAGCATTGCTGCCATTTGCACCGTTATTTTGCGCGTCAGTCATTCAAATTCTCCAGATAATTGGGGCGTAATATTATTTTTATGGCACAAAGCCAAGCCCTATGCAAAATTCCTTGCAGTAAATATACTTATTTAGTCGATTGCATTGCCTTTTCACTAGGTAGAACGCGAATAATTTGCATTTTATTGACATCAAGATATTTTTTCGCAACCATTTTGATGTCTTCTAGTCTGACAGATTTATATTTTGCTTCACGGTTACGCGATAATTCCAACCATTCCGGAACAAGTGAAGTTTGCTTTAATGAGGATAAATAGAAACTAGTATAATTTTTTTCTTTTTTTACATTAACTAAAATTGGATCCATTGCACGGTCAAATATTGATTTTTTGATATTTCCCTTTGCATAGTCTTTTAAAATGTCTTCAATCGCAATTTGGAATTTATCAATTTCTTGTGGTTTTGGGCTAACAAAAATTCTTAAAAAACCAAAATCATTATCAGTTGGAGATTCCCCATGGGAAACCGAAGGTGAATAATCGCCAGCCATTTTTTCACGAATTTTATCTGTTAATTCAATCTTTAACATATCAGAAAGTATTCCTAATTGCATCGCCTCTTTGCCGTCTTTCTTTTGGGAAGCTGTAGGAATATTAATCACAAGCAATGCATCATCTTTTGCGCCATCATGATCAAGATTTACGACCTTGCGCTCACGAAGCATTTTACGGCTACGTTCAATATTATATTGATTATAAGTTTCCTTAAATTTTGGAAATTGTGCAAATGTTTGTTTAACAGCATCAAGGGCAGTTTGCTCATCGATATCGCCAACTATTAATACTTCAACTGGCCCATTTTTTCGCGCTTCATTCACATGTTTTTTAGCCTCATCAAGCTTCAAAGCTAAATAATCATCTTTAGTTATTATTCTATAACGCGGATCATTCGGGCTGATTATAGATTCAATATTAAGCCCATAAACTGAACCCGATGAAATTCTTTGCATTGAAAATGCCATATCCGCGAGCGACATAATTTTTTCATATAATTGTGGTCGCCAAGCAGGGTCAGTAAAATAGGCCGCTAGATTTTGCATTTGAAGTTTAAAATCTTCTTTGGTTGTGCTTCCAGTTAGGACGAAAACATCATCCTCTGTCCTAAAACCAGTTGAAACATATTTACCAGCATTCACCTTTCCAAGATCAATAATATCATATTTCCCAAGCCCACCATTTGTGTAAACTAAATCAGAGATAGCAGATAAACTCTTCTGCTCCTTCGGATACATATATTTACCTTCACCAAAACTGATTGTTATGTGAATTTTACCCTTATCCTCATTGTGGTTTTTGAATATGAAATTTACATTGTTTGAAAATTTATAATAACTTGCACCAAAATCTTTTTCTACGCGCTTGGTGAAAGTGACAGGTTTATTACCGAAATCAGTATATTCCCATTGTTTTCTTGTTTCATTTTCAGGCGCCGCAAGTTTAACTTTTCCAGCCTCTGACCACGCATTTCGTATGACATTTTCAATATTATCAACCTTGGCATTTTGCGTTATGAAAAATTGCGGTTCATCACTTCCCCATAATTTCACAAATTCATCTTGTGCTGTTTTTGCGCTTATTAATGGTATTATTTTAAGTGTAAGATCTTTATCGGCGGCGGCATTTTGTGTGACATCGTAATTGGCGAAATCATTTAATATTGACCATGCTATTGTTGAATTAAATCTTGTTTTTTCATAATCTAAAGCGCGTGTTGTTGAAAGCTTTATATTATCAATTTTTTCTTGGATTTCAGCCTCAGTAAAGCCAAATTCAATAGCTTTACGAATTTCATTTTCCACAGTTTTTATGGCAATATCATGACCTTTATTATCAGGACTAACAATATTTATTATTAGCGCATCAATATTAGTTGTGCGATTTTTTGATCTAGCTATTGATGCCATAGTGTACAAAGAAGGGTTTCTTATCGCAATTTTTCCCAAGCGCTGATTAATTATTGATATGGCAATATTTTTATTGATACCCTTAACGCTATTTTCGAAATTATCGTCAACCTCTTGATAATTTCGAAGCTTTATAATTTCAGTCTGATTTGGTAATTTTGCATCAACGTATGTGTCAACGTCATTCGGCCTTGGCCTAACTTTGCCGAGGTCTGGTTCTTCGAGTGTGTTTTTGCCTGACCAGCTTCCAAATTTCTGCGCAATCATGGTTTTGGTTTTTTCGACATCTACATCACCAACCACAACTAAGAAAGAACGGTCAGGCGTATAATAATTTTTATAAATTTTTTCAATTTGTGCCTTTGTTGCATTCCTTACTATGTTCAAATCAACATCTGCGATTGCATCTTTTATCTTTAGTCCGTCATAAATTTTTGAAGTTTTATAATTAACCCAGTCCTTTACTGGGCTGTGCCTGCCGCGTTCTTCGGCCTCTAAAATGCCTTTTTCACGGTCTATTGCCCCCTGTGAAAGGGTCAATTTATCAGCTATATCACTAAAAATATTAAGCCCTAAATCCAATTGGGTGCTTTTGGGCAAATCCAATTGATAAGTAGTATCTGAAAATGTTGTTGATGCATTTGTATCTGCACCAAATTTCAAACCTTCTTTTTCAAGCATTGGAATTAATTTCCCCTCAGGGAAATTTTTAGAGCCGTTAAACGCCATATGCTCAAGAAAATGGGTTAAATCTTGGTTGCTTTTATCTTCATTGGCAACGCCAACCGCTATACGTATTCTAAGAGATACGCTATTTACTGGCTTATCCCATTTTTGAATTGCATAACGAAGGCCGTTTGGTAATTGACCATATATAATATTGGGGTCTGAAACATATTGTTTTTTAGTTTCAAAAGCGAAACCTGGCCTTGGGGCAATTTGCGCAAAAACAGGTGATGAAACCAAAGTAAAAACTGTAATTAAAAGTGAAATTCTACGCACAAAAAATCCCCGAATATTTATATTGATAATATTCGGGGATATTTACATGATTATAATTACTTTTCAAGTAAATAAATAATAATTATATCATTTATTTGTTTACAGGAATAACTTTTATTATTTGCACTTTCGATGCATCAAGATATTGTTTCGAGAGCATTTTCATATCATCCAACGTAATTACTTCATATTGTTTTTGCCCATCTTTAATTATTGAGATTTTGTTGGCATCAAATGAAGAACCCCTTAACCAATTTAACCACCATGGATTATTTGCCATAGTTGTTTTTATAGATGCCATTTGTGGCTCTTTGGCGCGTTTAAGTAAGTCGGCATCAATTTTTCCGTCCGCAAAATCTTTAACAATTGCCTCAGTAATTGTTTGGTATTTTGCGATTTCTTCTGGTTTAAGATTAAGAACAATACCCATATTTCCATAATCCTTTACATCAGTTGATGCATTGGAAATAACTGTCGGGCTATATGTTCCACCCTCTTTTTCCCTTATAATATCGGTAAGTTTGATATTAAGCATATCGCGCAAAACATTTAATTTACGGCCCATCGAACCATCACCAAAGCCACTTGTTGGATAGAATAATGCCAATATTGACTGATCGGCGCGACCATCATGGGTAAGAATTGTTTCCTTGCGACCTGTTGGAAAATTAATTTTCTTTGCATCTGTCAAAGAATTTGGCGCACTCAATCGCATTGGCAATGCGCCGAAAGTTTGACTTACTGCATTTGTCACCGCCTCAACATCAGTATCACCAACAATCACGATTTCAATCGCCGAACTATTACGCGCTGCATCAACCAATTGTTTTGCATCATCAAATTTTAGCGCATCAAATTGTGCAGAACTTGGGAAAATGCTTGTTGGGTGATTGCTTGCAACAATTGCCTCATAATTACGCCAAAATACATTATCAGGGGTTGAACGTTCATCTTTATAAATCTGTTCTTTGGCGGCAATTAATTGATTAAAGCCATCTTTGCGCCATGCAGGATCGGTCATATATGCCGCAAATATTTGCATTTGCAGCAATAAATCCTTTTGATTTGTGGTTGAACCAAATTCAAATGCATCACTTGAAACGCTGAATGAGGTTCCAACACTATGCCCTGCAAGGGTTTTGTTTAAATCATCAATTGTAAACCTT
>CAZKYS010000018.1:0-28403 GCA_964557085.1 uncultured Caulobacteraceae bacterium | reverse complement strand
GCTTTTGATGATTTTTTTTGCACTTATCAAAACCCGATTGGCATTTTCACAGGTTTTTGGATGAATAGGAAGAATTCTTATATCCCCTGCCCTATTTTGTAAGGCATCAATAATGTCATACATTCTATCGGCACGATGTATAAGCAATAATCGGCCATTAGATTTAACCAGCCTTATCATTGCCTTTATCCAATTTAACAAAGGCGCACCAATTACATAGGCCTGATGGCGGCTTTCATGTGGATCACGAATTTTTGAAAAGTCATCAAAATATGGTGGATTTGAAAAAACTAAATCAAATTTATTTTCAAATGGCGAATTTGGTTTCATGCCATTAATATTTGCAATTTCCAATAAGTTTTCAAAACCATTCTTGTTTGCATTTTGACTTAATAAATTTGCCGCATTTTCATCAATTTCAAGTGCGGTAGCCATGCTTGGCAAATTATCTGCGTCATTTCTTCGCGCAAGGCAGGTTAAGATTGCCACCCCAACCCCGCTTCCAAGTTCACAAATATTTTTAGAATCAAAATTTGCCGCCGCACTTCCAAGTAAAAGCGCATCAATTCCAGCGCGATAACCCTTTTTAGGCTGCAAAATCTCAAGGCGCTGCCCTAAGAAGAAATCGCATGTTAATTCGGCATTATTTGTCATATTCGCAACACATATTAGAAAATGCATATCTACATATTGTAATTGTTCACTAAATGCTATTGGCAACACGCATTTGAACATGTAATCCAAGATTGTGGTGGGGGTTGATTGTAATGCGCAATTAACACCCAAATGCTTGCGCTTTTGAAAATAATCAATATCAAGCAAATCAAAATTGGAGAGAATTCTTTTGAACGCACCGCTAAAGTCAGCTGAACATGCCAATATGCATGAATTGCCAAGTCCGCTTGAGCAATTGTCTGCGCTCCTGAAAACGGAGTTGTTGGACACTGAGGTTGAAATAAGTGCGCAAATGGTTTCTTCGGTTGGCCTTATTCCTGATGTTGCGCATCATTTGGTTGATGCAGGCGGCAAAAGACTTCGTCCTTTATTATGTATCGCTGCGGCAAAAGCATGCGGTGAAGTTACACGCCCTGCAATTAAATTGGCGGCCGCGGTTGAATTTATTCATTCGGCAACACTTTTACATGATGATGTGGTTGATGCATCAAACCTGCGCCGTGGTCTTAAAACCGCAAATTTAATTTGGGGTGATAAAGCAAGCGTATTGGTTGGTGACTTTTTATTCGCACGTGCGTTTAATATGATGGTTGCCACTGGCTCTATGCGAATTTTGGACATTCTTGCCGAAACCTCAAGCATTATTGCCGAAGGTGAAGTTCTTCAACTTGCAAGCACAAATCGTGGTGATATTGACCGTGACACTTATTTCAAAGTGATTTCATCAAAAACTGCGGCACTTTTTTCGGCGTCAACTGAATGCGGTGCAATTTCAACCGGCGCGGATGAAAGCATTGTAAGCGCTTTCAAAACCTATGGACAAGAGCTTGGCCTTGCGTTCCAACTTGCGGATGATGCACTTGATTATGGTGGCAAAACCCAAGAATTAGGCAAAAAGGTTGGCGATGATTTCCGTGAAGGCAAACCAACCCTACCAATGATTATTGCAATTGAACGCGCCCAAGAAGATGAAAAAGGCTTCTGGCAAAAAGTTTTGGCGCGCAAGCATAATGATGAAGATTTAAAAACTGCCATCACAATTTTGCGCAATCGCGGCGCCATTGATGAAACATTGAAAGTTGCCCAAGAATGCGCAGATAAAGCGAAATTGGCATTATCAATAATTGAAGATTCAGAACTTAAAACCTGCCTTATTAATATTGCTGATATGGTTGTTGCGCGCGCTAATTAGGTAATTTTGCCAAAAGCCTTGGTCGCATAATTTTTGCACCAATTCCATAGATTAATGCCAAAGCTAAAAACCCAATAATCATGTATTTTGGCGCGAATTTATCAATGATATTTGCAAATATTACGCAAGCCATCGTCATTCCCCACCAAATTGATGCAACATAAAGATGTGGTTTTCCACTTCTTGCAATGATTTGATAAAGGTGTTTATTATGGGCCGAAAATATATTTTCACCCAATTTTATACGGCGCAAAATAGTGAAAATTGTTTCGCAAATTATTGGCAAAACACAAAGCCCAATTGCGAAAGGCGAAATTCCCGCACGAACCGCATAAAGCCCCATAATTGCAAAAGTTCCACCATAAAAATATGACCCGCTATCACCGGCAAAAATACTGCCCTGAACCACATTATAAACCAAAAACCCAAGGCCCGCGCAAGCAAGGCAAAGCATCATAACACTTGAATTAAAATCACCATGATGAAAACATAAAAATGCCAATCCAAAAAATGAAATCGCCATTGAACCAAGGGAAATGCCATTAACACCATCCATGAAATTTACGGCATTAATCATGTAGACTATCCAAAGAATAGTTCCAAAAGCGCCAAAAATCATGCCAAGTGGTAAAATAATATTTTCCCACAAAATAATTTTTTCAACCCGAAGATTTGTGCCCGCAACAATTGTAGCAAGCAAAATTGTGATAACCAATCTTACACTTGATTTTAGGGTAAATAAATCATCTACAAGCCCAATTAAACCAAAACACGCGCCAATACTAAGCGTAAGGAAAACCTGATTATCGACCATTATATTGGTATTTATAAGCATATAGGTAATTGAAGCCGCAAAACCAAATATTATTGCCAAGCCACCTGATGTTGCTTTGTGAACTTTATGAAGTTTTCGTGGATCATCAGGGCTGTCATTAAGATGCGCACCAATCAAAAGCCTTGTACATAAAAACGAACAAACGAATGCAGTTAGAATTGCAATTTGAATTGGTGTAAAATCACTTTCCATTATTCACCTAAAAAACAACATGATTTTGCCCATAATTTTTTACCCATTTTTTTGTAACGGGTGTTTATTTTATCGGCGGCAAAATCCGATAATTCCTTATTTTCATATAGCGCAAAACATGTTGCACCAGAACCAGACATACGAACCAATGACGCATTGGTTTCATTTTCAAGATAATTCAAAATTTCAAAAATATCAGGGCAAATTTTAATCGCGGCATTTGTTAAATCATTTGATTGATTAATTAACATCGAAATCAAATCATCAAAGGCCAAACAATCTTTATATTCAAAGTCAAATTCATCACGAAAATCACCCAATTCATCAAATGTTTTATAAACCAAAGGTGTTGAACATTCTAAAATTGGGTTTACCAAAACCGCATTTATTTTTTTCGGCAATAAAACAGAAGGCGATAAAATATTGCCAATACCGCGCATTATCATTGGCTTTCTTTCGATGCAAACCCCAACATCTGCGCCAATTTTATTGCCAATATTAATTAATTCATCAATCCCCAAACCCAATTGCCAAATTTCATTCAACGCCAATAATGTTGCCGCACAATCAGATGAGCCACCACCAATCCCCGATGCGACTGGAAGGTTTTTATAAAGCGTGATTTTCGCACATCTGTCATTGCCACAATATTCATTAAGCGCCCTAAGCGCTTTGAAAATAAGGTTTTTTGAAACATCATGGCCCAATAATTCAGGTGCAAAATCACCTTTTATTTCAAGCATGTTTTCATTTGAATTTTCAAAATATAATTCATCACCAAAATCGGCAAAAACCACCAATGAATCAAGGTTGTGATATTTTTTATAAATACCATCCTTGATTGGCGCACTTACGCCAAGGTTTAAATTTATTTTCGCAGGTGCAATGATTTTCATTATTGTGATTGTGCTACAATTGCCTTTGCCGCGGGAATATCAATTCCCTTAAGCATTTTTGACGAAATGCGTGCTTTATCATCGCTTGATTTTGTTAAACTTATGGCTTTTGACCATTCAAGCTTTGCTTCTTCTTTGCGATTTGTGGTCCAATATGCATCGCCTAAATGTTCGGCAATTTCGCCAACATTCGGCGCAAGCATCATTGCAAATTCAAGGCGATCAATAGCCTCTTCATATTCCCCCTGACGGAACATGAGCCAGCCCAAACTATCAATGGTTTCGCCAGATTGTGGGCGCATTTGCACCGCTTTTTCAAGCAATTTTCGCGCCTCATCCAAATCAACATTATTATCCGCCAAAATATAACCAAGGCTATTTAGCAAAAGCGGATTATCAGGCTCCAAATCATTGGCGGCACGCAAATCTTTTATTGCTGCCTTCGGGTTTTTTAAACCATTATAAGCATTTGAGCGACCAAAAAATAATTGCCATTTTTTTGCGCCCATTGCCTGCTCGCTAAGGCCTTTGCTTTGGTCGATAAGTTTATCATAAAGCAATTGAGCATCTTTGAATTTTTCTGATGCAATATAATAATTTGCAAGGCTTGAAAGATTAAAGAAATTCGGGCGAATTTTGGCGGTTTTTTGTAAATTTTCAATCGCCGCCTTTTCATCTTTTGGATATAAAAGTGCCGAATTTATTGATGATGCAATATCACCATAAACTGAATTCTTATCAACATTTGCAAGCTGGGCATTAGCGTCATCTTCTAAATCAAGGGCATTTTGGAAACGTGCAATATCAATTTTTATGATTTGCAAATCTTTATTAAGTGAAAGCGACATTGCTAATTCACCAAGTGGTGAACCCGATTTATTGTCATAAGCAATTGATTGCGCAATATTTGCCAGCGCAAGCGATGCCATAATTTTTCCATTTGGCTTTACACTTTTTGCCGAAGAATTTTTAATTGCTTCATAGGCATCATTAAGAACAATAACATCCGAAACATTGTCGGTAGCGCGCAAAATATCAAGTGCATCATCCTTATGCCCTGTTTTCGCTAAAAAACGTGCATAATTGGTAACGCCAATTATTGTGCGGCCACCAAGGCCATAGGCGGTTTCATACGCAGATTTTGCCCCATCGTTATCACCCAAGAATTGAAGCATAATGGCACGTGAAAAATAGGCATTTTTATCAATATTTCTTACGCCACTTTTTTGCGCAATCATATCAATTGCACCAGTTTTATCTCCATTTAAAGCCATTGCCCATGCTTTAAGATGGCGCGCATAAAGTGCGCGGCTTTCGGATAATTCAATATAATTATCATATGCCAATATTGGTTTTAAATTGCCTTTTTTGAATTCATCATTTGCAATAATTAATTCAGCATCAGAACCACGAAGTTTCTGATTACCCATTTTGGCAAGCTTTAATGCTTTGTCCAAATCACCCGATATTAAATAGGCTTTGATAGAGTTTTTAAACGCATTGTAATTTGTGCGATCATTAAGCCATGCAAGCTCAAAAGCGCGCGCCGCCATTTTACTATCGCCAATTTTAACCGCATAAGAACCCGTAAGATTTGCCGATAAAACTTCGCCAAAACCACGGTCAAACACAACAGGATTTGTATCCGCCGCATTTGCACTTTCGGCATCAACAAAAGCCCCAAAAATAAAAGACAAACAAACAGCACTTAAAACATGGCTTTTCAATATTTTCATGCCCCAAGTCTATAATGAAGCCCCACCCAATGCAAGCCAGTTTACAAAAAGAAAAACAAGCAAAAAACTCGCAAACTAATCAGCAATAAATTTATTTGAATAGGTGAGTTTTGGCTAAATAGTGCTGTTAAGCCCTCGCAGCAAATAGTGGACTATTTGCGTGAAGGCTTGGCAGCAATATGACTTAAAACAACATGATTTATTCGAAAGATGTTGAAATTTGCTAAGAAGTGGAAGGAGAGAAAATTTTTAAAATATGGAATATTTAAAAATTTTTCGACGCACCAATTCGACGCAAATTTCTACATATTCGAATAAATAGGGCCTTCGGCGCCTTGAGGACAGGTCCAATTTATATTTTGGTTTGGATCCTTAATATCGCATGTCTTACAATGCACACAATTTTGCGCATTTATTACGTATTTCATTGCGCCGTTTTCTTCGACCCATTCATAGACACCTGCTGGGCAATAGCGTGTTGATGGGCCACCAAATACTTCAAGTTCCGAAGATTTTTGCAATTCGGGATTTTTAAGTTTTAGGTGAACTGGCTGATCTTCTTCGTGGTTTGTGTTTGATAGAAACACTGACGATAATCTATCAAAGGTGATTTTGCCATCGGGTTTTGGATAGGTGATTTTTTCGCATTCGGACGCAGGTTTCAAACAATCACTATCTTTTTTGCCATGTGCAATTGTTCCAAAGAATGAAAAACCACCAAAAATTGTATTCACCCACATATCAAGGCCACCCAATGGAACGCCAATCATTGTTCCAAATTTTGACCATAATGGTTTTACATTGCGCACCAATTTCAATTCTTTTTTGATTGAAGAATTTTCATAGGCTTCTTGGTATGATGTCAAAGTTTTTGGTGCATCTTCACTAAGCGCTTTTGCAATTGAATTTGCCGCCAAAATGCCCGACTTAATGGCATTATGCGAACCTTTAATACGCGGCACATTCATAAAGCCCGCCGAACAACCAACCAAAACCCCGCCAGGAAATGCAAGGCTTGGCACTGATTGATAACCACCCTCTGTCAAAGCGCGTGCGCCATAAGCAATGCGTTTTGCGCCTTCAAACGTATCAACAAAAAATGGGTGGGTTTTTAATTTTTGGAATTCTTCAAATGGTGAAAGATAGGGGTTTTTATAATTCAAATGAACAACAAAACCAATCGAAACATAATTATCACCCCAATGATAAAGGAATGCGCCGCCATTGCCATCCTTATCATTCAAAGGCCATCCGAATGAATGGCGCACAAGGCCTTTTTTATGTTTGCTTGGGTCAATTTGCCATAATTCTTTGATGCCAATTCCGTATTTTTGAACGTCATGCCCATCTTCAAGATTGAATTTCTCGATTAATTCTTTTGATAATGAGCCGCGTGCACCTTCGGCGAAAATTGTATATTTGCCATGAAGTTCAATACCAGGGGTAAAATCTGATTTTGGTTGTCCATCGCGGCCAACACCCATATCGCCAACCTGAACGCCTTTTACCGAACCATCTTCATTATAAACTAATGCAGATGCGGCAAAACCTGGATAAATTTCAACGCCAAGATTTTCGGCAACCTGCCCCAAATAACGGCAAACATTACCCAAAGAGCCAATATAATTGCCATGATTATTCATCAAAGGCGGCATTAAAAATGTAGGAAGCCCAATTCCGCCCGCTTCACCAAGAATATAAAATTCATCTTTGGTTACTTTGGTTTCAAGTGGGCAATCCGATGCCTCGCGCCATTGCGGAACCAATTCATCAAGGCCAGAAGGGTCAATAACTGCGCCCGACAAAATATGCGCCCCAACCTCTGATGCCTTTTCCAATATCGCAATATTAATATCAGGATTAATTTGTTTCAATTTTATTGCCGCCGCCAAGCCAGATGGGCCCGCGCCAACAATAACAACATCATATTCCATAGATTCGCGTTCTATTTCGATATCAGACATTTTCTTCCCCAAAAAAACTATAATGTTTTTTGCCAGTTTGATTTCGCAATTGCAATAGGATTTGGCTTTTGTTTCTAATTATGTTTATATATTTTTAGACATGACACAGGTAGACGAAAAAATTGCAAACCTTGATTCAGTGCAGATTGTTACCTTTCTGCTCGATTGGTGGCGCGAAAATGGCGTAGAAGTGCTTGAAGCCCCTAGGGCAAGTGCGCAGCAAGTCCAAAACCCCGTTGTAAAAAGCGAAACACCTGCCCGCCCGTCTGCCGCCTCTATCATCAATCCAAATAATGCAGTTGATGAGGCCAAAGAGATTGCAAAAAGCGCAAATTCTCTTTCAGAACTTGCCGAGAAACTAAAAAATTTCGAAAATTTCCATCTTGTAAAAACTGCAAGTCAAATGGTTTTTTGCGACGGCATTGAAAGCGCCGACATAATGGTAATCGGCGAAGCACCAGGGCGCGAAGAGGATGAACAAGGAAAACCATTCGTTGGGCAAGCAGGGCAATTATTAGATGCAATGCTTGGCTCGATTGGCCTATCGCGCAAAACCAATTTTTATTTAACTAATACAATTAATTGGCGCCCCCCTGGTAATCGCACACCAACAAAAGATGAAATTGCAATTTCATTGCCGATTATAAAAAAACATATCGAGTTAAAAGCGCCAAAATTCATTATTTTGGTTGGCGGTGTTGCCGCTTCTTCGTTATTGAATAAAAGTGATGGAATAAGCAAACTTCGTAAAGCTACGCATAAATATATTTTGGAAAATGGAAATGAAATTCCAACCTATTGCATCTATCATCCCGCCTATCTTTTAAGACGACCAGAGCAAAAGCAAGATGCATGGCGCGATTTATTGGCGATTAAAAAAGTAATCGCACAAATGGGGCTTTCATAAATTATTAAGCAAACAAGCCCAATATTTACAAATCATTAAATGGGTTTTTATGCTTAAAGAAATTAGGCGAGTTTCGGTTTTGACACTTGCGGCTTTGTTATTGCCGCTAAATTCCCATGCGCAAAATTCGCAGCAATCCACACAAACAAAAATTCAAATCACACGCGCAGAAGAAAACCAAAATTATCAAAATGCGCTCAAATTTGCACGTCTTGGCGATGAAGCAAAAACCCAAGAATATTTGGCAAAAACTTATGACAAAAGCCTTACGCCAATCATATTGCGCGAATTAATACTTAGTCAAAAAACGCAAGACAAAAACCTAATAATTTCATGGCTTGAAAAATATAATAATTATAATGGGGCGCAAACCATTTATGAAATTGGCAATCGCGCCGGTATTAATAATTTAAAACGGCCAATTGAAGTTTCTAACCACACAAAATTTGCGCAATTAAAACAACCAAAAGAAGTTTCTAATCAACGCGCACCAAACGCATCGCCACAAGAAGCGCAAAATTTAAAAATGATTGCCGCACTTTTTCGTGCCAATCGTGATAATGAGGCCGCAAAACTTGCGCTTTCGCAAATTAATGGTTCTTATGCGGGGCTTGCTGCGTGGTATGGCGGGCTTGCGGCATTTCGAAGTGGTGATTTTGATACTGCTTTCATTCTTTTTTCAATCACCGCGCATTGGCAATATGGCGATGATTATACCCGTTCCCAAGGTGCATTTTGGGCCGCGCGAACCGCACAAAGACTTGGCAAAAAAGATTATCAACAATATTTCCTGCAAATTGCCGCCAATGCACCCTTAAGTTTTTATGGGCAATTGGCATTAATGGGATTGGGAAAATGGGACGAACTTCCTGTTCCAACCCTATATGCCGAGGCCAATGGCGCAAAAAAACTTATTAATAATGATAATAATGTGAGAAATGCGCTTTGGCTTTATGAATTGGGTGAAACCAATCTTGCCAAAGATGAACTTGAATTTGCGTGGCGACGAAATAATGAAGCCAATGATCTTTCCTTTCTTTATCTTGCCAATGCATTGGGTTTTGAGGAATTGGCGGGTAAGATTGCGGGCAATAATGATTTTGGGGCAATTTCACGCGCCTATCCTATTGTTGATATAACCCCAAATGGTGGCTCATTCGTTTTAGATAGGGCATTGATTTATGCAATTATGCGCCAAGAAAGCCGTTTTAAAGCAAATGCAATATCTTATGCGGGTGCGCGCGGTCTTATGCAATTAATGCCTGCAACGGCCGCATGGCTTGCCAAAAGCCCATCATTAAAATCAAATCCTAATATGCTTCATAATCAAAAACTTAATGTGACATTGGGTGAAAATTACCTTGAATATGTTTTAAGTTTGAACGTTACCAATGGTTCTGTGGCGCGTGCTTTAATGGCTTATAATGCGGGCCCTGGGAATGTGAACAAATGGAAAAACCGCGCCGAAAATTCCGAAGATACTTTGATGTTTATCGAAGCAACACCAAACCAACAAGCGCGTGATTATGTCAAAAAAGTTATGACCAATCTTTGGATATATCACAAACGCTTGGGGCAAAATGCGCCAACTTTGGAAAAACTTGCATTTGATAAAGCGCCAATTTACGAACCCCAAGATAATCCACGTCAATCACAAAAACAATTTGAACTTTTGACCGCCAATTCAAAATAATTAATGCTTGGTAATACTTGTTTGCATCTCAAATCTTGTCTATTCAATAGATAGGGAGCTTGAAAATGCGTGAAGATGACATTGAAGATTCGATAAATATTGAAGATCGCCGTGGCGATAGTGGTGGTTTTGGCGGCGGCTTTGGCGGCGGCGGATTACCTGTTCGTACTGGTGGTGGATTGGGAACAATCATTGTCATTATCCTTGTTCTTATTTTTGGTGGCGGTAAAGGGCTTATAAGTTCATTGCTTTCTGCGGGCGGCGGTTCTTATTCAAACCAAGGTTATCAGACCCAATCATCAGCGGACACGCAGGGTTTGAATGATGCCAATAATCAAGGTGATACAGATACAAAAGCTGCGCACCACATTGCCAAAGTTTTACGTTCAACCGAACTTTATTGGGGTAAATATTTCCAAGCACAAGGTGGGCGTTATAATGAGCCAACATTGGTTCTTTTCCGCGATGAAACCCAATCTGCTTGCGGCACTGCATCCCAAGCTTCGGGGCCATTTTATTGCCCAACAGATGGCAAAGTTTATTTAGATACTGGCTTTTTTGATGAAATGCGTCGCTCCCTTGGCGCAAGTGGTGATTTTGCCGAAGCCTATGTGGTTGCCCATGAAATTGGTCACCATGTTCAAGATGAATTCGGCATTCTAAGAAAAGCCCATTCTGCCATGGCACGCTCTGGTGAGGATAAGGGGGCTGATAGTTTGGCGGTTCGCATTGAATTACAGGCTGATTGCTTTGCAGGTAGCTGGGCAAAAGCGGCAATTGCCGACACTGGTCGCCTTGAACAAGGCGATATTGAAGAAGCCATGCAAGCGGCAAATTCGGTTGGTGATGATCGCCTTCAAAAACGCGCCCAAGGCTATGCCGTCCCTGACAGCTTCACCCACGGCACAAGCGCACAACGCATGAAATGGTTCAATGTCGGCATGAACACCGGCGACCCTGAAAAATGCGATACATTCAACGCCCAAAACCTATAAACTAAGAAATAATGTCAAAAAATTCTAAAAACCACGCTTTTTAGAAATCTTTGCCCGCTTAAAACCAACTTGCTGAGTGAGGTGTGTGATGAGCCCCGAAAAGTTGGAGACTTTTCGGATAAGGCGAAGAACCAAAATTTGCCACGCAAATTTTCAAAAAACATGCGAGGAAGGTGGGCGTTTAACCTAGCTTTCCCCCGGCCATATTTTAATGCGCCTTGGAAGATTACGCACTTTTACATGGATTTCGCTTGTGGTCATATGGGCGATGGACATATTGGCATTATGCACTGTGTCCCTGTCCCCGCTGATAAGATAATGCCAATCAAACAAAGGCTTATTTTCCGCTACAAGGCGATAGGCGCAAGTTTTTGGAAGCCATGAAAGTTCATAAATATTTTCGCGGGTTAATTGAACGCAATCTTCAACATAATCGCGGCGATTTTCATAATTTGTGCAACGACAATTAGCGCCATCTAATAATTTGCAATGAACATCGGTATTGTAAATATCGCCTGTATCCTCATCCTCAAGGCGGATAAGGCAGCATTTACCACAGCCATCACATAACCCTTCCCATTCTTCATTAGTCCATTCATTTATGGGAAGGTTCTTCCAAAAGCCATCGCGCATTATTTTACAAAAAGCCCCATCATTTCAACATGGGTTGAAAAACGAAATTGATCAAAACCTTTGACTTCTTTTAATTTATAGCCTGCATCAATAAGGATTTTGGCATCGCGCGCGAATGAATTGGCTTCGCATGAAATATAGATGATTTTTGGAATTTTGGTTCGTGTTAATTGTTTTACCTGTGCCTCCGCACCTGCGCGGGCGGGGTCAAGAACAACTAAATCAATGTTTTTTAATTCAAGTGGTGAAACGGGTACGCGGAATAAATCGCGCGAAAAACCCTGTAAAGTGCGCCCCCCCGCCATTGCTTTGGCGGCTTTGTTTAATGCGGCAATTGATGGTTGATAAATTTCATAGGCATTGGTTTGCGCAATCTCTTTTAAGCGTATTGAGAATGTGCCAATTCCAGCGAATAAATCAATTGCGCGTTTTACGCCCTTTGACCATTTCAAAAGCGTATCACCAATTAAATCTTCGCAGGTTTGAGTGGCTTGCAAAAATGCGCCCGCAGGTAATTCAACATTTGCCGCGCCAATTTTCACAAATGGATGGGCGCGAAAATATGCATCTTCGCCATCAATTGTAAGGCGTGCAATTCGTGCATTTTCACAGGCGCGCGCCAAATTTTCCAATTCACCACGATTAAATTTGGAAATTACCTTAAGACCTGTAATTTCAACATCAATACCATTGGCGCAATCTGTTACCAAAACCCCCAATTCCTCATTCCCTTGGGTTAAAGAGCGCACAAGTTCGCGGATTTTTGGAATATAGTTTGAAAGATTATTGGTTAGAATTGGGCAGGCATCAATATCGATAATTTCATGGCTTCGCGCGCCAACAAAGCCAAATTGTAATTCGCCTTTTATGCGTTTTGCGCTAAATTTTGCGCGGCGTCGCCCACTTTCATGTGCGGCCTCAACTTTAATGTCGTCAATATTAATTCCAGTGCGCGAAAGCGCGCCTTTGATTTGTTCCCCCTTCCATTCAAGGACTTTATCTTCTTGCCAATGTTGCAATGAACAACCACCGCAAATCTTATATTTCGGGCAAATGGGTGCGATGCGCTCATCTGATAGATTTATTATTTCATTGGCAATGCCACGATTTCCCGAAACTTCGGCATCAATCTCTTCACCCGCCAAAGTATAGGGGATATAAATGATAGCATCATTATCAAAGGCAATTCCATCACCCTCGTGGCCAATTCTGTCTATTTTTAAGCGCATTTTTCCAATTTTCAAATTATTCGATGAAGCAATTCTTCGCCCTTTAAATAGCGTAAAATGTTATCAAATGTTATCATTAAAGCAGTTTCACGCGCCGCGCGGGTTTTTCCCGAAAAATGCGGTGTGATTACAACATTACTTATGTTCGCCCATTTAGAGCCATCGGTCGGTTCAGGGTCAAAAACATCAAGGCAACCACCAAGAATTTCACGATCCCTTAAAGCTTTTACCAAATCATCTTCAACAATAATTGCGCCGCGCGCGATATTGACGATTACACCATCTTTGCCAAGTGCGTGTAAAATCGTTTTATCCACTGAATAACGGGTATCATCATTAAGGGCGCAGGCAACCATTAAAATATCGCATTTTTGCGCAAGCTCTAATAGGGTTGGAACATATTCAAATTGGATTTCTGGCTTTGGCCTTGGCCCATGCCATGAAATTTCAAGGCCGAAAGGAACGGAACGTTCGGCAATTGCCTGCCCGATTGCGCCCATGCCATAAATCCCAAGTTTGCGCCCCCTAAGGCGAAATGATGGTATTAGTTTTTCAGCTTTTTGCCATTCATTATTGCGAACCAACCTATCAGCTTCACCAATATTTCTTTCACCCGCAATCAAAAGCCCCATTGCCAAATCCGCAACATCATCGGTATTTATATTTGGCGTATTGGCAAGCATTATGCCCCTTTGGCGAACCATATCAAGATTTAGGGCATCATACCCCACCGCCGAAACAAAAATCACGCGCAAATTTGGCAATAAATCATAATATTTATCATCCAAATATTCGCCGCCATTGGCAATTATAATTTGAAAATCATCAAGCGAATAATTTTGCGGATTTTCCAAAACTTCCCAGCCGAAAATGGTGGGCGCGATTTCTTCAAATCGCGCCTTGTCATTTTCATGAAATCTATGTGCAAGAATTATCATGTACCAATTGCCCTATCCGAAACATACGGATTATTTGCACGCTCTATACCAAAAGTGGACATTGCGCCATGCCCTGGAACAAATTGAATATCAGCGCCATAAGGCCATAATTTTTGCGTAATTGAATTTATCAAATCTTGGTGATTGCCTTTTGGAAAATCGGTGCGCCCAATTGAACCTTGGAATAATAAATCACCCACAAAGGCAAGTTTAAATTCACGGTTTATAAAGGCCACATGGCCCGGCGTATGCCCAGGGCAATGAACAACATCAAATTCAAAAATACCAATCTTTACTTTATCGCCATCTTTTAGCCAAACATCAGGAACGCAATCTTCGCCCATATTTTTATAGCCATATTTTTCCCAAGAAGCGCGAATTTGAGCAAGCCAAAATTTATCATCTTCGTGTGGCCCAATAATTTTAACCCCAAGTTTGCGCGCAACTTCCATTGCCCCGCCCGCATGATCAAGATGGCCGTGGGTAATCCAAATTTCTTTGATTTTTACATTATTATCTTGGGCAGCTTTGATTAATTTATCAGCCTCACCACCTGGATCTATAAACACGCCCTCATTATTGGTGGTTTCCCACAAAAGGGTGCAATTTTGCTGAAACGGCGTAACTTGGATAATTGCCGCATTAATCGGTGGAATTTGTGACATTATTTTTTTTCAACTTTTACAGGAGTTAAATCTTCGGGTGCATTGGCAACTTCTTTTAACATCAAAGTCCATGCATCAACATTTTGTTGCAAAGCTGCGGGGTCAATTTTGTCCAAAGTATCGTCTGGTGTGTGATGAAGGTCAAAATAATGCGTGCCATCTTGTTTCAAATCAATAACAGCAGCGCCATTTTCGATTATATGCTCAATATCAGATCCGCCATGCGCATCACCCTTATCATAGATAATACCCATTTGAGCAAATCCTTTTTGTAATCTTTCGCCTAAAGCTTTTGCACTATCTGGAAGCTTATAGGCAAAGGCCCAAACGCGGTCGGCACCAAAATCAGATTCAGATGCCAAAACAAATTTTTCATTTTTGTGGGCTAAATCATATGCATCTTGCCCGAAACCGCCAACTTCTTCTGAACCCATCCAAATAACACGAATTGTGCGCTTTGGTTTGCCCATATCCATAATGTTTTTGGCGGCGGCGGCAACAATTGCAACACCTGCTGCATCATCAATTGCGCCAGTTCCCAAATCCCATGAATCAAGATGTCCTGCGACTACTATTATTCCTGCATTTGGATCTGTGCCTTGAACTTCGGCAATCAAATTGCCTGATTGCTGCATACCAGTTTGTTTTGGCGTTAGTGTAAGGTGAATTGTTAAATCACCTTTTGAACGTTTTAACATTCTATCCAAATTTTCAGCATCAGGAATTGATAAGGCCGCAGACGGAATTGGCAAAACCCCATCTTCAAATCTTGTAACACCAGTGTGTGGTGAGCGTTTATTATCAGTTCCGAGAGAGCGCATAATATAACCAATTGCGCCTTTTTTCGCCGCAATATTTGGCCCAACCCTCCTTACAGCGCCATAAGCACCATAAGATGCACCATTTTGCGTAGGTTGCATATTATGCGTCACATAGACAATTTTTCCTTTGACCACTTCGTCAGGAACGGCCTTTAAGGCGTCCAATGATTTGAAATCAATAACTTTGGCGCTTATGCCATTAACAGGCGTTGCACCAGAATTACCAAGCGCAGTAAGCATAAGTTTTTGATTATAAGGTGTTACAACTTCAGCAGTTTCTGCGCCACGAACCCATGTTGGCATATCATAAGTTTCAATATGAACATTTGAAAAACCAAGGGATTTAAGCTTTTCCATACCCCAAGCGCGTGCCTTAGCCTCCCCCTCAGTTCCAGCGAGGCGCTGCCCAACTTCGGTGGTTAGACCTTCAACAATTTCATAAGCAAGATTTGCATTTTGCGCATTAGCAACAGGGGCGATAAGGGCGAAAATGGATATTAGGGGCGTGATTTTTTTCATGGGGTGAAGCTAAAGCGACAATTTAATTTGGTCAATTCTTAAATCTGCACAATCTATCTTTATGCTCCCCTGCAAAGCGGGGGAGCTGTCAAGATTTATCGTAACTGAGGGGGCACGAGTGAAACGAGCTTCTGATATTTATGGTTTTGACGAGGCTAGCTATGCTAGCTGCCCCCTCCGTCGGCTTCGCCGCCACCTCCCCCGCAAATCTTTGATTTGCATGGGAGGATTGAAGTTAAGGCTTTAACTTCGCCTCAAGCCCATTCGCCCAATTGGTAATATCACCCGCACCCAAGCAGACGAAAATGTCACCCGCTTGGCAATTGTCTTTTAGGAATTGTGGTAAATCATCGGGGCTATTAAGTTTTGATACATTTTTGTGACCGTGATTGCGTGCGCCTTCGACAAAGGTTTCGGCGCTTATGCCGAGGATTGGTTGTTCACCTGCGGCGTAAACATCGGCAATTGCCACGACATCGGCATCATTTAGGCATTTGCAGAAATCTTCGAATAAATCCCTAAGGCGTGTGTATCTATGCGGTTGCACCACCGCCACAACTTTACCCTTTGTAACTTGGCGCGCCGCCGCAAGAACGGCTTTGATTTCAACAGGGTGATGACCATAATCATCAATGATACGAACCCCATCATATTCACCTGCCAAGGTAAAACGGCGTTTAACACCTGCAAACGATGACAGCCCTTTTTGAACCTGTTCATCACTTGCGCCCAATTGTACCGCAACAATGATTGCCGCCAATGCGTTTTGCACATTGTGCATGCCAGCCATAGGTAAATGAAGCCCTTTTATTTCGCGCACTTCTTGACCGCGTTTTTCACGGAAAATCACATCAAAATGCGAACCATCGGCCTGTGCATCAAGGTTTATGGCGCGAACATCTGCCTGTGGGTTAAAGCCATAAGTATAGACACGGCGGTCGGTTATGCGCGAAACCAAACCCTGCACACTTTCATGGTCAAGGCATAAAACCGAAAAACCATAGAATGGAACGCTTTCAACAAAGGTTTCAAACGCCTTTTCCATCGTTTCTTTATTGCCATAAAAATCCAAATGCTCAGGGTCCATATTGGTGACAATTGCAACATTGGGGCGAAGTTTGGTGAATGTGCCATCGCTCTCATCGGCCTCAACCACCATCCAATTACCAGAGCCAACGCGCGCATTCGTTCCGTATGCATTGATAATGCCACCATTAATAACTGTCGGGTCAATCCCTGCGGCATCAAGTAGGGTTGCAACCATTGATGTGGTTGTGGTTTTGCCGTGTGTTCCACCCACCGCAATCGTCCAACCAAGGCGCATTAATTCAGCCAGCATTTCGGCACGGCGCACAACAGGAATGCCATTTTCACGTGCCGCAACAACTTCAACATTATCGGCCTTTACCGCCGATGAAATCAAAACAATTCCCGCATTCTTAACATTTTCGCCATTATGCCCGACAAAAGTAGTTATGCCCGCTTTACGAAGACGTTCAAGATTTGGGCCATCTTTGGCATCCGAACCTTGAACCTTATAGCCCCAATGCGCCAAAACCTCGGCAATGCCGCTCATTCCAATGCCGCCAATACCAACAATATGAATATTTCCAATTTCAAGTGGGATGTTTGGCCTACGCATTATTTGCACCTATTAAATCAAGAATTTGAATTGCCATATCATGCGCCGCATTTGGTTTGCCTGCCGCTTTTATTTCTTCGGCACGCTCGATTAATTGATTGGGGCGATTTAATCTTTCATCCAATAAATCTTTCATATTGGCGATTGAAAGTTCGCTTTCACGCATAACATCCGCCCCACCTGTCGCCGCAACCGCACGCGCATTATAGGTTTGGTGATCATTCATCGCACTTGGCAATGGAATAAAGATTGCAGGGCGCCCAACAATCGCCGCCTCCGTGACCGAGCTTGCACCCGCGCGGCCTATTACCAAATGCGCCTTGGCAAAACGTGCCGCCATATCTTTGAAGAATGGCCAAACTTCGGCCTGTATGCCTGCATCTGAATAAAGTTCGCGCACTTCATCGCATTGCTCTTCACGCACTTGGTGCGAAATGAAAAGTCGTTGGCGCATATTTTCATCAAGTTCGATAATAGACAAAGCCATCGCCTGCCCCAAAGCGCGCGCACCTTGCGAGCCACCAGTTATCAAAATACGAATTTCGCCCTGTGGCTTTAATTCAGGATATGGCAAATCACGCAATGCCACAAGTTCGGAACGAACAGGATTGCCAACAAAAACCTGCTTTGATTTATCTTTCAAACCCTCAAGATCTTTGAAGCCAGAGAATATTTTTGCGGCTTTTTCTTGGAAAAATTTATTAACGCGCCCCAAAACCCCATTTTGTTCATGAATAATAATCGGGCATTTTGCGCAATATAAAGCGGGCGCGGTCGGATAACCACCAAACCCAACCACTGCCGCAGGATTATGATTTTTAATGAATGGCGCAGTTTTTTGAACCGCCTGCAAAAGTGAAAATGCACCCTTAATTTTACCAAATATTCCACCTTCTTCGGCATTGGTAACTGGTAATATTAAAGTATCAATTGCAGGGAAGCCATCGGTATATTTTTTACCGCGCGGGTCGGTTATTAAAACAATATCGCACCCTTGCTTTACCATTTCATCGGCAAACGCCTTGGCAGGAAACATATGCCCACCCGTACCACCCGCGGCAATTAAAATCACTGGCTTTGTCAAATCATTTATCCTTCTTGGGTCTCTTTTTAATATGTATATTTTTAAAAGTCATTGCATGTTTCGCAGTTCGTTTTTGCCTATATTTTAATTATAGTTTTTAGCTATTATTTACTTGTCTTTATCGATAAACAATGCAATATATTAAGCATAGGTGCAAAAATGAAGAAATTTTTACTTGGTTTATTAATTGTAATATTGGTTTTTATTACCTCGGCTACTGCTTATTTCTTCATTGCTAAGCCTTGGATACCACCAATTGTTGTAGTTGACCCACCCGCGGGGGCGGTTCGAATTAATTCGAATGGGGTGATTGGCAATTATTTTGCGATAAAAGATAGTAAAAAGCACCCCGCAGTCTTATTATTTGGCGGCTCGGAAGGCGGCATATCGAAACAAGCAAGCAATATTGCAATTGAAATAAATAAAGCAGGTCTAAATGTTTTAAATATTTCTTTTTTTCGCGCACAAAATCAAAATCCAGAATTGATTAATGTTCCGCTTGAAACTTTTGACAAGGCGTTGGAATTCTTGACAAAGCAAAATGAAGTTGATGCCAAAAATATTGCCATTGTTGGCGCATCAAAAGGTGGTGAGGCCGCACTTCTAATAGCTTCCAGACATCCCGAGATTAAAGTAATAGTCGCGGGCATGCCATCATCAGTAGTTTGGGCAGGGTTTTCATGGCACGATACCGATGGCTCATTCAAAAATATGAAATCTTCGTGGACATTGGGCGGCAAAGAAGTTCCATTTCTACCATTTGGCGATGTAAAATCTAAAAATAAAAATGAGAATACATATAGTTTAGGGCTCAAGGAAATTGAAAAACATCAAAATGCAATAATCCCCATCGAAAAGTCAAAAGCAAAAATACTTTTAATCTGTGGGGAGGATGACACGCTTTGGCCCTCATGCCAAATGGCGCGTATGGTTGAAGGCCGCGCTAAAGCAAATTCAGGCCCGCAAGTTACAATTCTATCATATAAGGATGCGGGGCATGGCGTTTTTGGAACTATTGTTGATCCAAAGAAGTTTTCATCAAGCCAACTTGCATTCTTTGGCGGAAGTGTTGAAGGAAATGCAAAGGCAAGACAAGATAATTTCCCAAAAACTATAAATTTCTTGCAAGAGAATTTGAAATAATTAAATTCCCAAAATAATTGAAACAGGGCGGCGCCTTGTAAGTGCGATTGCAAGGCCCATTGTTATTGCGGAGCCTAATAATGATGAACCGCCGTATGATATGAATGGCAATGTCATGCCTTTTGCGGGGATTATGTTTAGGTTTACCGCCAAATTAATGCCAACTTGAAGGCCGAAAAGTGTGTATATGCCAATGCCTGCAACTTGTGCGAATGGGTCGGGGTTTTTGCTAGCGATATGGATGCCACGAATTACCAATACGGCAAATAATGAGATTAAAATTAACGCCCCAAGAAAGCCCCATTCTTCGGTTGCAAGTGAGAATATGAAATCTGTATGCGCATCGGGCAAAAGGTGTTTAATTACCCCCTCACCTGCACCTTTGCCAAAAAAGTCACCGTTTGAAATGGCGTCTAATGCGCGTTCTACTTGGTAATTATCATTATTATTTGGATCGATAAATTTGTTCCAACGCGAAATAACGTGCGGCATAAAACTAAAGAGGGCGATAACACCCGCCATTGCCACGCCGCTTATGCCAATAATCCATTTAATGCCAATGCCAGCAATCCAAAATGTAGATACAAAGGCAATTGTCAATAAAAGGGTTTGCCCAACATCGGGCTGTAATAAAAAAATTGAAATCGGTAATGCCACAAGCGCGATTGCCAATAATTCGCCCTTAAATTCCTTATCATAAATGCGGCGCGTCAAAACCCATGAAACCAAAACAATGGCGCATGGTTTAATAATCTCGGATGGTTGAAGGCCAAAGCCACCAATCTTAAGCCACCTTTGCGCACCCTTTGCGCTATGACCAAAAACTAAAATCGAAACCAAAATGGCAAAGGCAATTAAATAAAGAATTATTGTTGTTCGTCTTATATTATCAATTGAAAGGTTTGATAATAAAATCAAAATGGTAAAGCCAACAATGGCAAATGCGCTTTGTTTGTAAACAAAGTAAAATTGGTTTTTAATGTGTAAATCTTCGGTTGCAGTAACCGATGAACCGAATGATAAAATCACGCCAATTGATAAAAGAAGGCAAACCAAAATAAACGACATATGGTCGATATTATCCCACCATTGTTTTATTTTTACCCTCAATCCAAAAGGTGAAATTTTGCCACTCATCACAGAAATCCTCAAGGATTAGCAATGACGCAAATATGGTTAAAGAGTGGTGAAAGGAATTACATTTTCACCAAAAACATTGGCATTTTCGGCACTAATTTGTGCAACTTCATTAATGAAATCATCACCGCGTGCTTCAAAATCCTTATATTGGTCAAAACTTGCACAGGCGGGTGATAAAACAACCAATTCCTCATTGGGATAATTTGCCTTGGCATCTTCAAAGGCAACCTTTACAGCAGTTTTAATATCGCCACAAATTTGATGTGGAACATCTTTTAGGGTTTTGGCAAATCTTTCGCTGGCGGCACCAATTAAATAGGCTTTGGTGATTTTGTTGAAATATGGGATTAATGGGTCAATGCCATCAGTCTTGGCCTCCCCGCCCACTATCCAGCGTAATTTATCAAAGGCTTTTAATGCCTGTAATGATGCATCGGCATTAGTTGCCTTGGAATCATTATAGAATTTCACATTGCCAATTTTATCAACTTCTTGAAGGCGGTGTTTAAGGCCACCAAAATTCATTATCGCCTGAACAATTATTTCGGTTGAAAGCCCAAGCGCCTTGCATGCCGCATAGGCCGCCGCCGCATTTTGCCCATTATGCGCACCCGGAAGTGCCTTGGCAAGGCGAAGGTCGGCAACTTCATTGGCGCGCCCTGAACCTGCATCCCACAAGATCCCGCCAATTGCGCAAACCCCAGGGCTTACAAATTGCCATGAAGAAATTGGAACAATAAGGCGATTACCGGCCGCAACAAAATTTGTGCATTGCGCCTCACCCCATTCGTCATCAACGCCAATTATTGCGGTGTCTAATTTGGTTTGATTGGCAAAAATATTACGTTTTGCGGCAACATATCTTTCCATATTTCCATGACGCTCAAGATGGTCTTCGGAAATATTAAGTTGAATTGCCACGTCAAGGCGAAGGCTTTTTGCCAAATCTAATTGATAAGATGAAAGCTCAAGAACATAATAAGCCCCCGCACGCGGCGGATCCAATGATAAAATGCCCGTGCCAATATTACCGCCCATGCGCACATCTTTACCCGCAAATTGCAAAATATGGGCAATTAATGCGGTTGTGGTTGATTTGCCATTTGTACCAGTTATGCCAATAGTTTTTGGCGCGCTTTCTGGTGGTAATATATTTATTTCGCGGGCAAAAATTTCAATATCGCCAATGATTGGCACATTTTTTTCAACTGCTTTTTTTGCCGCCCAATGCATTTTGGGGCCGTAAATTGGAACCCCTGGGCTCATGACGAGGGCATAAATTTCATCAAAATCAATTTGGTTTAAATCACCAAGACTTACACCTAAATTGGCGGCATTTTCGCGGGTCTTTTCATTGTCATCCCACGCATAAACAATTGCCCCACCTTCTTGCAAAGCCAAAGCGCATGGGTTTCCAGTTCGGCCAAGCCCAAACACCGCAACTTTTTTATCCTTGAAAGTGGTGATTTTGAACATGCCTTAAAAACCTATCGTAATTTAAGGGTTGCCAAGCCAATAAGTGCAAAAATCGTTGCCATAATCCAAAAACGAATAACAATCGTTGGCTCTTTCCAATTAAGTTTTTCAAAATGGTGATGCAATGGCGCCATTAATAAAACCCGTTTGCCAGTTAGTTTAAACGATGTAACCTGTGCAACCACGCTTAAGAGTTCCATCACAAAAACAAAACCAACAATTGCCAAAACAAATTCATGTTTTGCCGCAACCGCAACAACGCCCAATGTGCCGCCTAAAGATAATGAACCTGTATCCCCCATGAAGATCTGTGCGGGTGGGGCATTATACCACAAAAACCCAAGGCCAGAACCAAGAACCGCGCCCATAATTACCGCAACCTCACCCACATCTTTAACATGGTGCAAAGTTAGATAATCGGCAAATTTATAATTACCGACCAAATAAACAATCAGACCAAAAGTTGATGAAGCAATCATAACCGGCATAATTGCCAAGCCATCAAGGCCATCGGTAAAATTAACCGCATTACCAAAGCCAACAATCACCACAAGCCCAAATAAGAAAACAAATGGGCCAACATCCCACAATACATTTTTCAAAAATGGAAAGGCAATTGAATAACCTAAATGTGGGCTTTCAGTAGAGGTCGAATTTTGCCATTGGGCAATGAAATAACAGGCAACAAAGGCAATCACAAATTCACCCAAAAGGCGCATCTTTGATGATAATCCATCTTCATGTTGCTTTTTAACTTTGCGATAATCATCAATAAAACCAATTATGCCAAAGCCAAACATTACAAACATAACAATTTGCAAATAATGATTTTTCAAATCACCCCAAAGAAAAACCCCAAGGCCGATAGCGCCCAAAATCATCGCACCACCCATTGTTGGCGTGCCTTGTTTTGCAAAATGGCTTTCGGGGCCTAATTTGCGAATTGGTTGACCGCGCCCCTGTTTAACGCGCATAAAATCAATAATATGACCACCAAAAACCAAAATCACGAATGCCGCAGTCGCAAGCGCAAGCCCTGTTCGGAATGTGATGTAATTTAGAAGATTGAACTGATTGTGGAATAATTCATATAACATCTTTGTTCCAAACCCTTTTATTCATAATTTTGCTTAGTGTTTAAGCGAACCAAGTGCGGCCACAATCACATTCATGTGCGAACCATTTGAACCTTTAACCATGATTACATCGTCTGGTAAAATAGCTTCACACACAAAAGGTGCTAATTCCTTGGAATTTTGTGCATAAGCACCACGCATTTCTTGTGGAATAACATCCCAAAGATGCTTCATGCGGGTTCCAGATAGGAAAACTAAATCAGGTTTTGATGCCAAAATTGGTTCAATCAAGCCTGCATGATATTCATTTTCTTTTTCGCCAAGTTCAAGCATATCGCCCAAGACCGCAATTCGGCGCCCGCCTTCGCGGTGGGAGAGTGCGCTTAATGCGCCTGCAACAGATGTTGGATTGGCATTATAGGCTTCGTCAACAAGGGTGAATTCACCGCCTTTTGCAAATGCAATTTTCTTAACCGCGCCGCGCCCATCAAGTGCGCCAAAGCTAGATAAAACACTTGCCGCAGCCTCAATCTCACCACCCGCAAGGGCAACAAGTGTAAGCGCACAAAGGCCGTTTGAAATCCAATGTTCCCCTGGTTCGGTGATTTGCCATTCAACATTTTCACCCAAAATATTTGCGCGAACATGGCGAATTTTATTATCAATACGCACATCAATAATATGGGCATCGGCATTATCGGCTTTACCAAAAGTAAGCGCTTTAATGCCATCAATATCTTTGGCGCGCGCCAATAATCTTGATGTCATTGGGTTATCGGCGGGTATAAGAACCGAACCGCCATGCTCAACGCCCAAGAAGATTTCTGCCTTTGCATCGGCAATTGCCTCAAGCGTGCCAAAATGTTCGATATGAACAGGGGCAACAGTTGTTATTGCCGCAACATGTGGGCGAACCTGTGGTGAAAGTCTTGCAATTTCACCGGCATGGTTCATGCCGATTTCGAAAACTCCAAATCGTGCATCTTGTGGAAGGCGCGCAAGTGTAAGCGGAACGCCCCAATGATTATTATATGATTTAACCGATTTATGGGTTTTGCCAGATGCCGATAATGCCGCCGCCGTTAATTCCTTAACCGTAGTTTTGCCAACCGAACCAGTTACCGCAACGCGTTTTGTTATTGTGGCGCGACGGCGCGCATAAGCACCCATATTTTCAAGGCCAAGCATTGTATCTTGGCACAAAACAGCGCCTTGATTATTATGAATTGCGCCCTTGTGATTGATTAATGCACCACTTGCACCTTTTTCCAAGGCCATTTGTACGAAATCATGACCATCGCGTTCAACTTTAAGTGCAATGAATAAATCATTCGCGCTTATTGCACGTGAATCAATTTCAACACCATTTGCATTAAAATCACCAAGAATTTGACCATTTGTGGCCTCGGCAATTTCTTTGGCACTCCAAAGTGGGTTAGACAATTTGGCCCCCATTTGCATTCAAATAATCAATTGCCGTTTCTTGGTCAGAAAATGGAAGGATTTTATCCATAACAATCTGCCCTGTTTCATGCCCTTTGCCCGCAATAATTACGGCATCGCCCGCGCCCGCCATTTTAATTGCGGTTTCAATTGCACTTTTTCTATCGCCAATTTCTTGGGCATGTGGAACGGCAACCATTATTTCACGGCGAATTATCTGGGCATCTTCGGTACGTGGATTATCATCTGTAACAATTATAATATCGGCATATTTTGCGCCAATTGCACCCATTTTCGGGCGTTTTGTCTTATCCCTATCGCCGCCGCAACCAAAAACAAGAATAATTTTCCCAGGGGCGTGCGGGCGCACGGCGCGTAATAATACATCAAGGCCATCAGGCGTGTGCGCATAATCAACAAAAATATGCGCCCCCTCTTTAGTTTGCCCAATATGCTCCATGCGACCTTTTACAGGTCTTAATTCAGTTAAAGCCTTGAATACATTTTCGGGTTTTTCACCCAATGAAAGCGCAAGCCCCGCCGCCATTGTGGCATTTAAAGCCTGAAACTCACCGATAAGGGGGATTTCGACGGGATAGGTTTTATTTTCAAAACGATAATCAACGCGCTGCGATGCAGGTTTTGGCCATAATTCTTGAATTTTCAAATAATTTCCGCGCCAGCCAACAAGTTTTAAATCAAGCCCTGAATTAATTGCCGCCTCTTCAAATTTTGGCGCATATTCGGCATCCGCATTTATTACCGCAGGTGATGATTTTGGCAATAAATCAGTGAACAAAAGCATTTTTGCTTCGGCATATGAATCCATAGTTTCATGATAATCAAGGTGATCTTGGGTAAGATTTGAAAAACCGCCCGCCTTTAATTTCACGCCATGCATACGCTTTTGAACAAGTGCGTGTGATGAAGATTCCATTGCCACATGGGTAATATTTTTTTGCTTTAAATCTTCCAAATTGGCATGAAGCGAAATTGGATCAGGTGTTGTAAAACCAAGATTTACCGAACCCTCTGGCGTAATCGCGCCCAAAGTGCCCAATGAAGCGGCGCGATGCCCACATTCGGCCCAAATTTGACGCAAGAAATCAACCGTTGAGCTTTTACCATTTGTGCCCGTAATTGCGATTATTGTTTCTGGTTGCGCAGGGTAAAAAACGGCGGCGGCGTGTGATAATGCATCACGTGCATCATTTACGATAATTTGCGGTATAGTTACGCCATCGACATTAACTTCTGAAACAATTGCCGCAGCACCAGCAGCCTGCGCAGCCTTGGCAAAATCAGCGCCATTTTTAAGAACGCCTTGAAGCGCAAAGAATATATCGCCTTTTTTTACTTTGCGGCTATCAGATGCAAGGCCGCTTATTTTTATTGCGCCATATTCATCATTAGTTGGATTGGTTAGAAGCTCTTTTAAATCGTAACTTTTATCTTGGGTCATTTGTAACAAAGTACCTTGGTATGACCGAAGCTATCGTGCCCCTATACTAATTGGCTTGGCAATTTTGGTATTAGGCGAAATCGCTTGCGGTGCGCTTGATTTGGTTTGCACATCCATAGCAGAAGTTTGCGCTTGCGCAATAACGCGCTGCGGCGTAATTTCCATAATTGGTCCTATTCGTGCAATTATTTTCGCAACATAAGGCGCCGCCACAATTGCCGCAGTCGCAGGGCCGCCATCAATTGACTTTGGTTCATTAACAAGCACCAAAATTGCATATTTTGGATTATTTGCTGGAAACACGCCTGCAAATGATGAAACCCTTTTATTGGTTTCATAACCGCCCTTCCCTGCAACATCGGCGGTTCCTGTTTTTCCAGCAACAGGGTATGATGGCACATCGGCGGATTTACCTGTTCCATTGGTTACAACACCACGTAATAATTCAAGTATTTGATGCGATGCCTCAGGGGAAATAACACGCGTTGCTTTAAGTGGTGTTGACGGATCGCGTACCAAAAAAGTTGGGTCTATATAATTACCACCATTTGCAATAGCGGCATAAGCGGCAATAACCGCCAATGGTGAAACCCTTATACCCTGCCCAAAGGCAATTGTTGCGGTTTCGGTTGATGCCCATCTTTCAGGGGCAGATGGGTTTGATGCACCATAAAGGCCACCACTAATTTTCTTTAAAAGCCCCAAATCAGTAAAAAATGTCTTTAGCCTTTGTGAACCAACAAGACGCGCAATTTGAACCGTGCCAATATTTGAAGATTCCGCCAAAATTTTGCGCGCATCAGCAATTGTACCAACAGAGTGCAAGTCGGAAATATCAAAACCGCCAACATTAATTGGATGACTTACATCAAAACTTGAATCAGGTGTGATTTTTCCATCATTTAAAGCCACGGCAAAAGTAAAGGCTTTGAATGTTGAACCCATTTCAAAAGTATTTGAAAGATAGTTGTTTTTTTGCGAATCAATGCCTTTTGCACCAAATTTATTTGGGTTTAATGTTGGGTTTGAAGCGGCGGCAATAATCTCGCCATTTGTAACATCCATTATCAATGCCGCGCCAGACGTTGCGTGATATTTTGCAACAGCAGTCGCAAGTTCTTGTTCAACAATATATTGAACACGACTATCGATTGATGATTTTAATGGAGCTTGTTGCTTGTTTTCTAATTGCGCTTGATAGGTGTTTTCAAGGCCAATAATGCCTTTACCATCGCCATTTGTGCCGCCCAATAAATGCCCCGCAAGTTCACCATTCGGATAAATGCGGCGGGTTTCTTGTTCAAATTCAAGGCCAGGTTGACCCAATTCCCATATTTGTTGTTTTTGTTGCGGTGTAAGGCGGCGTTTTATCCAAACTAATGGGCGGGTTTTATTTGATAATTTTGCAATCAAATCCTGTTCATTAAGCTCTGGGAAAATGCCGCGAATTGCAATTGCAGTTTCGCGTGCATCCCATATTTCGCGCGGATTTGCATAAAGTGCAAAACTTGAAAGCGAGGTTGCAAGTAATACACCATTTCTATCAACAATATCGGCACGCCCCGTAATTCTTTGGGTTTCAGCGCGCGCAGATGAACGTGCTTCATCAAATGGCCTGAACAAGGTTACATAAGCAAGCTTTGCACCAATAAGTGTGAAGCCACCCAAAAACACCAAACCCAAAAATTGGCTTTTTAACATTGGGCGCAAAGTTGCGGTTTTATCAATGAATTCAGAATCTTTGGCATCATGGGCATCAACAAAATCTTTGCTTTTGTTTTTTGCTTTGGCAATCATATTTCCAAAAAAATCAAATGGCTTTTTTTCTTGGCTCATTTTTTTACCCCATTTTCAATTTGGGGTTTTGGGGTAATTTCTTTATTATCAACTGGTGTTACGGCTGGTGGCACTTGTTCTTGATGAATTGGGGCATATTGGTCAATTTCATTCATATCAATGAATTGACTTGCATCCTGTGAAACAAGGCCAAGGTTTTCTTTGGCAGTTTTTTCAATACGCTCATAAGTATTAAGATAGGTTAGTTCAG
>CAZKYS010000017.1:0-29722 GCA_964557085.1 uncultured Caulobacteraceae bacterium | reverse complement strand
GAAGATAATAGAGAATAAATAATGTCACTTGCCAGAAATACTTTTGTTCAATTTTTCTATACGATGCTTAGCCGTCTTTTAGGTTATGCGCGTGACAGGGCAATTTCAAATTTCATGGGTGCAGGTTGGATTGGTGATGCTTTTGCCACCGCCCAAATGTTCCCCAATCTATTTCGCCGCATCCTTGCCGAAGGCGCATTTTCACAGGCTTTCGTGCCAATTTATGCCAAAGTTACCAAAGAAAGAACCCATGAAGAGGCCGAACAATTCGCCGCAGAATCTTTTTCGGTTCTAACTTTCGCATCTGCAATCATCACGATTGTGGCGCAAATTTTCATGCCTTGGATAATGATGATTATCCACCGTGGGCAGATGCATGACCAAGCGGCATTTTCATTGGCAATTCTTTTAACCCAAATAACAATGCCATATTTAGTCGGCATGGCTATTAGTTCGCTTTTTGCGGGTGTTTTGAATACTGCGGGTAAATTTGCATTATCAGCGGCAGCGCCAACAATATTAAATATCACAATTCTTATCGCCGTGATTTTTACGCATGACCCAAAACAAGCGGCAATAAATGGTGCAATTGCAATTTCAATTGCAGGGATTTTACAGGCGGCAATGCTTTATTATGGCTGCTATAAATTGGGTGTGAAAATTGGCTTTAGAATGCCGCGCCTTACACCCGATGTTAAAAGGGTAATTGCCGTTATGGGCCCTGCGGTGATTGCGGGTTCATCAACACAAATAAATGTATTTGTTTCGCAATCACTTTCAAGTTTTGAAGTTGGCGCTAAATCATGGCTTTATGCCGCAGATAGGCTTTATCAATTACCGCTTGGTTTGATTGGTGTGGCAATTGGGGTCGCTTTATTACCGCGCCTTGCGGCGGCGGTTGCGACCAAAGGCTCTGATGATGATAAAGTGGCGATTGATGAAGGTTTTGTGCTTTCAATGGCGCTTACATTGCCTGCTGCGGCGGCGCTTTTGATTATTCCATATTTTTTAATGTATGGCTTTTGGGTTGGCGGAAAATTCACCGATATTGACGCTTTAAACACTGCAAAAGCACTTACAAATTATGCATGGGGCGTTCCTGCCTTTGTGTTAATTCGTATTTGGGCACCGCCATTTTTCGCGCGCCAAGATACAAAATCACCAATGAATTTTGCACTTATTGGCGTTGTTGCCAATGTGGTTTTTGGTGCTGGGCTTTATTATATTTTCCATAAAATGAATACTACTGGTTATGTTGGCCTTGCGATTGGCACATCAATCGCCGCATGGACAAATGCGATTTTATTATGCGTGACTTTGTTAAAACGTGGTTGGTGGCGTTGGGATAAAATGGTTGTTAGTAAGGGTATAAAAATTGTTATTGCCACTATGATTATGGCAATTTATTTGATTATCCTAAACTTAAATGCGCATTATATTATTGATTTTGCAAAAATCCTTAAATTTGGCGGCAAAGAAATTGCAGTTCTTCTTTGCTCATTAATTGGGTTTGCAATTTATGCCATCGCAGCTTTTGCGGTTGGCGCACTAAAAATGAAAGATGTTCGCGCCCTTATTAAAAAATAAAAGGGCGCAAAAACAGATTCAAAGCAATATTATTAATGATGAATATTGCGGTTCTTGGTTTCAGGGAAAAAGATTAAAGTTACGCAAAAGCTTATTGCCGTTGCAATTAACGGATACCAAAGCCCCGCAAACATATTTCCCGTAATTGCCACCATTGAAAAACTTGTGGCGGGAACAAAGCCACCAAAAATACCCGTTCCAATATGGTATGGGACCGATAATGCTGTATAACGAATGCGGGTTGGGAATAATTCAATTAATGCCGCAGCTAACGGGCCAAAAAGCGCCGTTGCCGCAATAATGAAAATTGCCATTACGCCCAAAATTCCCAAAGTGTTTATTTTAGCGGGATCCGCTTTTTCAGGGTATGAATGCGAAGAAAGTGCAGATTTCATATTTGCCGCAAATTGTTTTTTTGCTTCTTTTTGCGCTTTTGCGTCAAGCGCCCTTATATCTGGGCTTGCAATTATTTGATCGCCAATTTTAACAATTGCCCCATTATTTGCGCCCTGCGATTGGTTCAAATAGGCAATGCCATTATTAGCAAGATATGATTTTGCCACATCACATGATGACGCAAAGGCATCGCGCCCATCGGGGGTTTTGCCAATTGGGTTAAATTGTGCCGAACAATCTTTCGGATTGGCAATAACATAAACAGGATTGGCCTTTTGTGCATTGTATAAATCAGGGTTTCCGAAATAAGACATTGCCTTAAAGCCTGGGTAAAAACTTAAAAGCACCAAACCCATACCAAATAACATTACAGGTTTACGCCCAATTTTATCCGATAAAGCACCAAAGACCACATAAAGCGGCGCCGAAAATGCAGTAATAATAAGCATCCAAATATTTATGGTTTTATTATCAATATGAAGCTGTTTTTCAAAGAAAACTTGGGAATAATAATGGCTTGTATACCATGAAACACCCTGCGCAACCATAAGGCCAAAAAGGGCAAGTAAAACCAATCTTATATGGCGAAAGTTTGAAAATACTTCTTTTAATGGTGCGGTTGATGCGCGCCCTTCTTCTTTGATCTTTTTGAAGCTTGGGCTTTCTTCTAATTGCATACGAATATAAATCGCAACCGCCAAAAGCAAGATTGAAACCATGAAAGGAATGCGCCATGCCCATTCTTTGAAAACGGCCTCACCAAATAGGTTGCGAACAATATAAACAACCAATAATGCCCCAAAAAGCCCAGGGGCAGCCGCACTTTGCACCATAGCAGTATTAAGGCCGCGCGATTTTTGTGATGAATGTTCTGCAACATAAATTACCGCCCCACCATATTCACCGCCCAATGCAAAGCCTTGCAGCATTCTTAATGCAAAAAGTGCAATCGGCGCAAAAATTCCAATTTTTGAATAATCGGGTAAAAAACCAATGGCAAAGGTTGAAAGTCCCATAAGGGTAACAGTTGCCAAAAACGCACCTTTGCGTCCTTTTTTATCGCCAATTGAGCCAAAAAATATTGCGCCCAATGGCCTTACCGCAAGACCAAAGGAAAATGTCAAAAGTGCAAATATATAACCTTGTGCAGGAGAGAGCCCCGAAAAGAAATGTTCGGCAATTTGCGTTGTCAAAAGGCCGAAAATAAAAAAATCATACCATTCAAAAATTGTTCCAAGGCTTGACGCGCCAATTACTAATCGTAATTTTTTCGGCTCGATTTCCTCTATTTCCATTGTATTATTTTCGTTATTCATTTGGCCCCCGTTTTTTGGCGAACCATATCAATGAATGTTAATTTTGCAAATGGTTTACATGTGAAACAAATTTTACTAAATCCATCTCATGAAAGAAGTAAATAAGCCTTCCCCCAAACCATTTGCGCAATTTGTTCCAGCAATTTTAATCGCAATTGTTGTTTTTTTAGATCAATTATCAAAATATTGGGTTGTAAATAAATTAAATTTGGACCGAATTGGTTCAATTGATTTGAAATCATTTTTTGATTTAACAATGGTGTGGAATTATGGCGTAAGTTTTGGGATTTTCCGCGCAAATTCTGATATTGGGCGCTGGGCTTTAGTTTGCTTTACGGGTGTAATTTCAATTTTCTTCTTTTTCTGGTTATTGCGCGCGCCAAACCGCCTTTCTCAAATTGCGCTTTCTTTGATTATTGGCGGGGCAATTGGTAATATGATTGACAGAATAAGATTTGGCGCAGTTGCTGATTTTCTTGATTTCACCCCTTCCTTCCCTTGGTTTCCATGGGTTTTCAACATTGCTGATAGTGCAGTAGTATTGGGCGCGGCGCTTTTAGCACTTGAATTATTCACAGGAAGCGAAGAGAATAAAAACTTACCGAATAATAATGTTGAGAAAAGCTAAGCATGTGTTAAGAGGGTTTGGAACACAAATCTGCAAATTAATGGAGCCTTTTTAGTGGAAAAATACGGCGTGAAAAACATTTCACCAAAAATTACAAAAATTCTTGCGTCAATTATCATGGGTGCAAGTTTAATGTCGCTTGGTGCATGTGCAGGTTTGAAAAAAATCACCGGCAGCGAAAAAGTTACACCTGATGAATTTCGTGTTGTGACCAAGGCACCATTGGTTATCCCACCTGAATTTAACCTTCGCCCACCACGTCCGGGTGAAGCAAGACCATTGGAATTGCGTCCTGATTTACAAGCGCGTACTGCGGTTTTTGGTGTTCAAGCTGGGCTTGGTGCTTCTGATGGCGAAAAAATGCTTATTCAAAAAATGGGTGCTGAAAACGCTGACCCGCGCATTCGTGATGTTGTTGATGAAGAAAGCGGCGCAATTACACATAAGCCTGAAAAATTTGCCGATAGAGTGATTGCTTTGGCAAAAAAACCTGGCACGCCTGCGCACCCACTTGATTCTGAAGCTGAGGCTGAGGATTTGAAAAAAGAACAAGAAACAATAAATAATGCAACTGGTGGTCAGCCTGTCACAATTGGCAAAAGCAAGCCAAGCGGTTCAAAACTACCGGGTCTTTAGTCCGTGGCATTAGAAAGCAATTGAATGGGCAAAATAAACCGCCTTTCAACTGATGCGATAAATCAAATTGCCGCGGGTGAAGTTATTGAACGCCCTGCGGCTGCGCTTAAAGAAATTGTTGAAAATTCGCTTGATGCGTCATCTAAAACCATAAATATATGGTGTGACGATGGTGGTCTTTCGCGCATTCTTGTTGAAGATGATGGAATTGGTATTGCAAAAGAAGATTTGCCAATTGCAATTTTACGCCATGCAACTTCAAAATTAAAACCAGATAGAAATGGGGCGATTGATTTAACCAATATAATCTCGCTTGGTTTTCGTGGTGAGGCTTTACCATCAATTGGTGCGGTTGCGCGTTTAAAAATTACTTCAAAAACCGATAATGATAATGTTGCATGGGAAATTGAAGTTAATGGTGGGCAAATAAGTGATATTCGCCCTGCCCCATGGGCAAGTTTAAATTCAGGAACACGAATTGAAATTCGTGATTTATTCTTTGCAACCCCTGCGCGCCTAAAATTCATGAAGTCGCAACGATCCGAGGCTTTGGCGATAAGCGATACGATAAAACGCCTTGCATTATCGCGCCCCGATGTAAGTTTTAACCTTGTAATTGATGGCAAAAACAACTTCAAAGCCAATGCCAAGCAAGGTGAAATCGAAGAATTACGCCTAGAGCGCGCCCGAACAATTTTGGGCAATGATATGGCGCAGGATTGCTTATTGATAAATGCCGAACGCGCGGAATTAAAATTATTCGGCCTTGCAAGCCTGCCAATTGCATCGCGTTCCGATAGTCGTCATCAATATTTATTTGTTAATGGTCGCCCTGTTAAAGACCCAATGCTAAAAGGCGTTGCCCGCGCGGCATATCAAGAGGTTTTGGCAAAAGACCGCCATCCTGTTTTGGCGCTTTTCCTTGAGGTTCCACCATCCTTTGTTGACGTGAATGTTCACCCCGCAAAAACCGAAATAAGATTTCGGGATGCAGCATTGGTGCGTGGGCTTATTATTGGCGCGCTTCGTCATGCAATTGGTAATATTGAAATTCGCCCATCGGTTTCATTAAGTTCCCAAACTTTGGGGGCTTTGGCGAGTAATATTCCCAATAATAATGTCTATCAACGCGATTATTCACGCCAATCAGATTTTGGCGAAAGAAATTTTATCACCCAAAACCCGCGTTTTTATGAAGGTGGCTTTAAAGAAGCCCAAAACTTCACCTTCGATACGCCAGCCGCAAAGCCAATCGAATATATTGAAGAAACACCAATCCAAGAAAACCATCCCTTGGGTGCCGCCAAGGCACAAATTCACAATACTTATATTGTAGCGCAAACTGAAAATGGGATTGCCATAATCGATCAGCATGCCGCGCATGAAAGACTGGTTTTGGAAAAAATGAAGGCGGCTTATGAAAATAAAAATATTGCACGTCAACCATTATTAATTCCTGATATTATCGAACTTGAACCCAATGATTGTGAAAGATTATTAGAGCGGGCAAATGAATTTGAAGAATTTGGCCTTGTGATTGAAAGTTTTGGTCATGGTGCAATTTTGGTTCGTGAAACCCCCGCGATTTTGGGAAAAACCAATGCTAAAAACCTTCTTCAAGACCTTGCAGATGAAATCGCAAATTTCGACAAAGGAATGCGTCTTAAAGAGCGTATAGATGAAGTTTTGGCATCTATGGCCTGTCATGGTTCGGTGCGCGCAGGGCGGCAATTAAGTGGTTTTGAAATGAATGCACTTTTGCGCGATATGGAGCAAACACCACGTTCAGGGCAATGCAATCACGGAAGGCCAACCTTTATTATGCTTTCACTTGACGATGTGGAAAAATTGTTTGGGCGTAAATAATGCTTGAATTTTTTTAAATCATAGCCACATTATAAGCCATAGGGGTTTGTTATGAACGACGAATTAGAACCAAGACCAGCATCAAATCTTGCAGCTTTTGAAAATAAAGATGCAGTTTTGGCAAATTATTGTTTAAATCTTCTTGCGCCATTTAATGGCCTCACTGGTCTTGCATCTATTGTAATCGCATATTTGAAGCGTGATGATGCCAAAGGCACAATTTATGAAAGCCACATAAAATACCAAATTCAAACTTTTTGGATTGGGCTAGTTGGCTGTATAATAGCATTTCCATTGATTTTCTTATTGGGTCTAGGGCTATTACTTTATGCGGCAATTTTTATATGGTGGGTTATAAGAAGTGTTATTGGCCTTAAGACATTGCTTGACGGCAAACCTATTTCTAACCCTGATACTTATTTGATATAGAAGGGAATATATCATGAGCGACGAAATTCCGGTTGAAACAAAACCAAAAAGCAATCTTGCCGCTTTGGACGATAAAGATGTGGCAATTGCCAATTATATTTTCTACCTTTTGGGGCCTTTTAATGGCATAACTGCGCTTCTGGGATTTATTTTGGCGCTATTTAAAAAGGGCGATGATGGCACGGCTTTTGATAATCACTTTTTATATCAAATGCGTTCTGTGATTTATTTTGTGATTTTGGCATTGGGTGAAATTGTGCTTTGGCCAATAGGCCTTGGCAAGCCTTATGCCTTTATTCTTACTGTTTGGTGGCTTCTACGTGCAGGGGTTGGTCTTAAATATTTACTTGAAAACAAGCCTTTGCCTAATCCTGTAACTTGGCTAGTTTAAAGGCATTAATTCCGTAATTTACTTCACGTAAAATTTCTAAAGCGGCGGGGATTTCAACATCCTCGCCTTTTTTATGTTCGGCAATTATTAGGGTGTTTTCACCAATTGCACCTAATTCAAGTAATTTAATTAAAGCCAAATTAATAAAGCCTTTTTCATAAGGTGGGTCAAGAAAAATAATATCAAAATTGCCAATATTATTATCTAATTTTGTGGCATCTTTTGAAATTACTTTTGTTGAATTTTCAAGGCGGCATGATTTTATATTTTCGCTTAATATCCCAATTGCATTTCTATCATTTTCAATGAAACACACAGATTTTGCACCGCGCGATAAAGCCTCTATGCCAAATGCGCCGGTTCCTGCAAATACATCAAGGAAGCTTTTACCTACTATCCCATCGCAAATTGGGGAATGTTCGATAATATTAAAAATGCCTTGGCGTGCTTTATCAGATGTTGGGCGGGTATTTTGACCCAATGGTGCTTTAAGAATTTTGCCGCGTAAAGTGCCTGAAATAATGCGCATAAAGACCCATTATCCAAAGTTTCAGAATTTACAAGCATAAGGGCTTTGTTTTTAACTTTTATCGCCATATATAAATGTAAGGAGAATTAAATGGCAAAGGTCACAATCTATACAAAAATCGGCTGCCCTTATTGTGTGGCGGCTTTGCGTCTTTTAAATCAAAAACACGCCGACATAACCGAAATTGAGGCGGCATCAGACCCCAATAAACGCCGCGAAATGAATGAAAAATCTGGGCGCAACACTTTCCCGCAAATTTTTATCGGGGAAAAACATGTTGGTGGCTGCGATGATATTTATGCCCTTGATGCGCAGGGTAAACTTGATTCATTATTAGAAGCATGAAATTTAACGCCGCAATAATTCAAACCAATACACCAAATGAGCCAATTGGAGCATTCAAACAATTGGAAGATTTGGTGCGTGCGGCGCATAAAAATGGTGCACAATTCATTGCCACTCCGGAAGGCAGCAATTTATTAGAACGCGATACCGAAAAATTCGCCCAAATTTGCCCAAAATGGAGTGCGAAAGCATATTCACAATATAGTGAATTAGCCAAAGAATTGGGGATTCACCTTTTAATTGGTTCGGCACTTTTTAAAATTGAAGGCCAAAAAGCGGTAAACCGCAGCCTTTTATTTGATAAAACCGGCGCATTAATCGCTCATTATGACAAAGTGCATTTGTTTGACGTCAATCTTGGCAATGGCATGGAATTGATGGAAAGCAAGAATTATGATGCAGGCAATCGGGCGGTTTTGGCATCGACAGAATTTTGCAAAATCGGGCTTAGTATTTGTTATGATGTGCGCTTTGCCGCGCTTTATCGAATGCTTTGCCAAAATGGCGCACAAATACTAACCATCCCTGCAGCTTTTACCGTTCCAACTGGGCGTGCGCATTGGGAAGTTTTGCTTCGGGCGCGGGCGATTGAAAATAGCGCCTATGTAATCGCGCCCGCACAGGGTGGAACACACAAAGATGGGCGGCAAACCTTTGGTCATTCGATGATTATTAATCCATGGGGTGAAATAATCGCCCATATTGATAATGATGAAACAGACTTTGCAATTGCGCAAATCGACCTTGAACAAGTTAGTGAGGCGCGCCGCAAAATCCCCGCTTGGAATTTGAATAAAGATTTTGAAATGCCATGATTAAATATAATCTTAAATGCGCCACCGCCCATGAATTTGAAGCATGGTTTCCATCAATTGAAGATTATGACACGCAAAAAGAGCGCGGCCTTGTTTCATGCCCATATTGCAGCACACATGATGTTGAAAAAGCCATAATGGCACCCGCAATTAAAAAGCCCACACCCGAAAAACCAATTTCAGTAAGCCTTGGAAATGAACAAATAATCCCCGAAGATTTACAAAAATTATTCAAAGGATGGCGCGAAGAAGTTGAAAAGAATTTCGATTATGTCGGCGATAAATTCGCCGATGAAGCCCGCGCAATCCACAACGGCGAAAGTGATGAGCGCCCAATATATGGCGAAACCTCACCCAAACAAGCCAAAGAATTAATCGAAGAAGGCATCCCCATAGCGCCTTTGCCACCCTTGGCAAACCTAAAGGGTGATAAGGGGATTAATTAGATAATAGCCCTTCCACAAACTTCGGCACAATTTCCCCAGCCAACCCATTCACGCTTTCGTGAAAATCATGCGCATTAAGGCTTGGTTCGAGGTTTAGTTCAATGCAATGCGCGCCTTTTCGCTTTGCCTCTTGCGCAAAACCTGCGGCGGGATAGACATTGCCTGATGTGCCAATTGATATGAATAAATCGCACATACGCAATGCATTATAAATCCTATCCATCTCAAGCGGCATTTCACCAAACCATACAATATGTGGGCGCAATGTGCCTTCTTTGGAATATGGGCTTATGGTGTCGGGTAAAATATCTTGATGCCAGCCCGTTACCAAATTTGTTTCGGTGCAACGTGATTTTAATAATTCGCCATGCATGTGAATAAGGTTTTTGCTTCCCGCACGTTCATGTAAATCATCAACATTTTGGGTGACAATTAAAACATCAAATGGCCAATTTTGTTCAAGTTTTGCTAGCGCATAATGGGCGGCATTTGGTTCAACTTCTTTTAGTTGCGCGCGCCGTGCATTGTAAAATTCATTTACTAAATCGGGATTTCTTTCATATGCTTCGGGCGTTGCCACATCTTCAATCCTATGCCCTTCCCACAATCCGTCAGATGCACGAAAAGTTTTAAGCCCACTTTCGGCGGAAATTCCCGCGCCAGTTAAAATAACAATATTTTTTAATTCTTTTTTCATATCGCCGCTTTAGGTTCTTGATTTGTTCGCATATATGTTGCAAGGTGAATTATGGCGCAATTTTTATCCAAAGTCACGATTATTGGCATTGACCCCGGCCTTCAAAGAACGGGATGGGGCGTAATTCATGCGCAAAATAACCGTATATCCCATATCGCACATGGAATAATTGCCCCGCCAAATGATGCGACTTTGTCTTATCGTTTGGGTATGATTTTCACCAAATTATCCGAAATAATTGACGAATATCGCCCCGATGAAGCCGCCATCGAGGAGACGATTGTTGCAAATTCTGCGCGAACCTCAATCCTTCTTGGTCAGGCGCGGGGGGCGGCAATGGTTGCGCTTGAAGTAAAATCACTTGAAGTTCACGAATATGCCACACGCCTTATAAAAAAGGCGGTTGTTGGAACGGGAACGGCGGATAAGGATCAAATTGGCTTTATGGTAAGACGGCTTCTTCCAACTTGCGGCAATGTTGGCATTGATGCCGCCGATGCATTGGCGGCGGCAATCGCCCATTCATCAATGCGCACCAGTCCAATTGTGAGGGCGAAATGATTGGTTCATTAAAAGGTATTGTTCAGGGGCTTTATGATGACCGTGCCATTATTGAAGTGGGCGGGGTTGGTTATTTGGTTCATCTTGGCAATCGCAATATGTCACGCATTAGGAAAAATGATGCAGTGTTTTTATTCATTGAAACCATTGTGCGCGAAGATTCAATGCGCTTATTCGGCTTCTTAAGCGATTTAGAGCGTGCATGGTTTGTGCGCCTTCAGGAGGTTTCAGGCGTTGGCGCCAAGGTTGCATTGGCAATTTTGGATATTTTATCACCCAATCAAATCATTCAGGCAGTTGAAATTGGTGATAAAACATCAGTTTCACGCGCTAATGGTGTTGGCCCAAAATTGGCACAAAGAATTGTAACCGAATTAAAAGGCCGCACACCGCCATCAAGCATGATGGGCGGCGCCGATACATCAACTGATTCAATTGTTACCACCGACAACATTGCGCCAATAAATAATGAAATTGCCGATATGGGTTTGCGTAATGAGGCAATCTCTGCCCTCCAAAACCTTGGCTTTGCGGGAACAGACGCCATGAGCGCGGTGGCACACGCCCTTGCCAATATTGAAGGCACACCAAAACTTGGCGAATTGGTAAAACTCGCGCTAAAAGAACTTAAGAGGTAATTATGGACGATGATGAACGCCTTTTAAGCGGTGAAAAAAAACAAGGTGAAGGGGCAGACAGGGCGCTTCGGCCATCGGGTTTTGATGAATTTATCGGGCAAAAAGATCTTAAGGCCAATCTTGAGATTTTCGTAAAAGCGGCGCGTGGGCGCTCTTCTGCGATGGATCACCTTTTATTATTTGGTCCACCTGGTTTGGGTAAAACCACATTGGCGCAAATTGTGGCGCGGGAATTGGGCGTGGGCTTTAAGGCAACATCGGGGCCAGTAATTGCAAAAGCGGGTGATTTGGCTGCTTTATTGACCAATCTTGAACCGAATGATGTGCTTTTTATCGATGAAATTCACCGCCTTGCGGCAAATGTTGAGGAAATTCTTTATCCCGCAATGGAAGATTATGCCCTTGATTTGGTGATTGGTGAAGGGCCAAGTGCGCGTTCGGTTCGTATTGATTTATCGCCCTTTACACTTGTGGGGGCAACCACACGCTCTGGCCTTTTATCATCGCCTTTGCGCGATAGGTTTGGCATTGTTTCGCGGCTTGATTTTTATAATGTTGATGATTTGGTGTTCATTTTACGCCGTGCAGCGGCAAAATTGGGGGCAAATTTAACCCCTGATGGCGCAATTGAAATTGCGCGCCGCGCACGCGGGACGCCGCGTATTGCCATGCGCCTTTTGCGCCGCGTTCGTGACTTTGCCGATGCATTAGGTAAGCCATTGGATGCCGCAGTTGCCGCGCATGGTTTGGAACGCCTTGATATTGACCCCGATGGTTTGGACATGCTTGATAGGCGCTATCTTAAAGCCTTGGTGGACACTTATGGCGGCGGCCCCGTTGGCGTTGAAACATTGGCGGCGGCAATTGCCGAGGCCAAAGATGGCGTCGAAGACGTAATCGAACCATATTTATTACAACAAGGCTTTATTCAACGCACACCACGCGGTAGAATGGCAGCAAGCCGCGCCTATGAATTATTTGGCCTGCCAACACCAAAAATGAATAATGGGGAATTATTTGACAAGTGATAGTGCATATTCGGGGCGTTTTGAGGGTAAAACCCATTTACTGCCCGTGCGTATTTATTATGAAGATACCGATATGTCGGGCGTGGTGTATCATGCCAATTATATTCGCTATTTTGAACGTGGGCGCACCGATTTTTTACGCTGTGCAGGCGTAATCCATACCGAACTTGCTGCACGTGAAAAGCCACTGGCATTTGCCGTTATTGCAATGGATGTGCGTTATAAAAAGGCGGCACGAATTGATGATTCCTTACTTGTTCATACCGAATATGGGCAAATAAAAGGCGCAAGAATGCACATCAAACAATGGATTACACGCGGCGATGATTTGGTGGCAACCAATGATGTAACCGCCGTGCAAATTGATATGCAAGGCAATCCAGTAAGGCCACAAAAAGATTTTGTTGAAGCATTGGAGCCATTCTTATCAGACAATGCTCAATAAACTTGATCGCCCCGCATATTCTTCTTTGAAATCGCGCCAATCTTATCTTGCGCAGGTTAATGATTCTGCGATTGCTTATGAACCTGATTTTGCGGCTTTTGCGGCATTGGAGGGGGATTCGCAAACTGGCTTTGCCGATTTATCAAAATTGCGTGTGGGAGATGATGGTTTTTGGTTTCTGGAAACCAAAATTATTGAACCACAAAACCATTTCAGACTCGAAAAAACTGCGCATTGTAAACAAATGATTTTTGACCATGAGGTTGCAATCGAAAATGACATTGAAATTGTTGAATTAGGGCATGATGATGCAAAAGATATGCATGAACTTGCCTTGCTTTGTAAGCCTGGCCCATTTTTTGCCCGAACCAATGAATTGGGAAAATTCATTGGAATTAAAGTCAATAATCGCTTGGTTTCTATGATGGGTGAAAGAATGCAAATTGACGGGTTTAGCGAACTTTCCGCACTTGCCACCCACCCCGATTTTCAAGGGAAAAAATGGGGTAAATTTCTTTTTAATCAGGTTACAAAGCGTATTTTAAAACGTGGGCAAATTCCATTTTTGCATGTTTATGCATGGAATGAAATTGGTATTAAAAATTATGAAAAACTTGGCTTTAAACTTCGCCAAGATATCTATGTAAGCGTTTTAAAACCTTTATAAACAATCATAAAGAACATCGGTCAATGCCTTTGCCCGTTCATCACCAACAATTGCGTTTGAATGTTTATTTGGCGCATAAGCAACCGAAAGCCTTTTGGTTTTATCGCCAAAACCGCATGAACCACCGCGCCCCGCATGGCCCATTGTTTCAATGCTTGGACCAAAAGTTTTTGTGGTATTGCGCATAACGCCCGCCGCCCAATCAACCTTGAAATTAAGAACTAAATCATCGCCATAAATGCGTGATTTAGTTAAATCATCCAATGTTGATTTTGAAATAATTTCTTGCCCCTTTATAAAACCATCATTGGCGAAAATTCCATATAGGCTTGCCATTGCTTCGCATGTTCCAAAACCGTTTGTGCTTGGAATTTTTGCCGCTAATGCTTGTGCGCCAATACGTGGCGGTGCGGCCCATTTGGTCATAAAGGCGGCGCGTTTCATTGGGTTCATAGGCCCCATATTTGGCGGCTCTTTGGGCGGTGTAAATTCGACATGGCGATTTTGTAATTCAAGCGACAGGCCGATTTGAAAATCTATATCAAGGGGCTTGGTAATATCGGCATGAAAAACATCCGCCAAATCTTGCCCCAAAACCCGATAACATAATTCATTGGCAATATAGCCGTAATTCATGGGGTGATAACCCGATGCACTTAAAGGCGACCATAATGGTTCAAGCTGTGCAATTAATTCGGCAGTTTTATGTAAATCAAGCCAATTGGCAGGGTCAAATTCATCAATAAAACCGCACACACCAGCTTGATGCGATAAAGCCTGTGCAATTGAAACATCTTTGCCATGTTGCGTAAATTCGTGCCACAAATCTGCGATTGGGTCATCAAAATGTAAAAAACCCCTATCTTGCAGCATCGCAATAACAATTGCCGCCATAGGTTTGGTGGTTGAAAAGAATTGGACAAGCGAATCTTTTTGCCATTTTTTAGTTTTATTCCTATCGGCAAATCCACCCCATAGGTTTACAACATTTTCGCCTTCAATTTGCGCACAAAAACTTGCGCCATTTTCTTTGTTTTCTTCAAAATGTTTTTTGAATTGTTCATAAACAGGCTCAAAACCCTTTGCTACAAATCCATCAATTTCGAATGTCATTTTTAAACCTTGGTATTATTGCCTAAGACAAGAAATAATTTATATTGCACCTGCGAAAACAACTGGGGGAAATAATGACCAATCGACCACGCCGCTCTGTTTTATATATGCCAGGGGCAAATGCCAAGGTTTTAGAAAAAGCAAAAACACTGGCTTGCGACGCTATCATCATGGATATGGAAGATGCAGTCGCGCCTGAAATGAAGCAAATAGCGCGCGAAACAATTGCGGCGGCCTTAGAAGGCGGCGGATATGGCGCACGCGAAATCATTATTCGCACCAATGGCATTAATACTGAATATTTTGATGATGATTTAAAAATGGCGGTTTCAGCAAAACCAGATGCAATCTTGGTTCCAAAAATCGAATCAAAAGCTGAAGTTTTATCAATTGATGCCCAAATTCGTGAATTAAATAATGGGCAGCCAATTGATATTTGGGCGATGATTGAAACCCCACGCGCAATTTTGGATATTTTCAATATTTGTTCGGCATCTGAAACCGCTCCTTTCAAAGCCTTGGTAATGGGAACAAATGACTTAGCAAAAGAAACTGGCGCAATTTTGGACGTTGAACGCGCGCCATTTTTATTTGCATTATCTGCCGCAGTGAATGGCGCGAAATGCTTTAAAATGGCGGTGATTGACGGCGTGTTTAACGACATTCAAAATATGGATGGTTATGTTTCACAATGTAATCAAGGCAAATCATTTGGCTTTGATGGCAAAACATTAATTCACCCAAGCCAGATTGAAAAATGCAATGAAATTTTTGCCCCAAAACCCGAAGAAATTGCATATGCACGCGCAATTGTTGCCGCCTTTGCCGACCCCGAAAATGCGGGCAAAGGGGTTTTAAAGGTTGAAGGTAAAATGGCGGAAATTCTTCACCGTGATATGGCATTAAAAACCATTGCAATTGCCGACGCGATTGAGGCCATGCAATAATCCATATGTAAACATACCTAAAATGGCGCTTTATTTTATTCGCAACTTGCGCCAAAATTTTAAAAATAGGGGATTATAAATGCGCATCGCAATTTTTGAAGAAAGTGACAATATTCGTGGCGGCCTTTTAAAGGGTGACAAAATCCGTGCTTTTGACCTTGAAATTGGTGCGCTTGGCGTTGCATCTATTGATGAAGGCTTCCTTGAAAACCCTGTTTTTACTGGTGAAGAATTTGACATTGAAGATGTTGAAATTTTATCGCCTGTTTTAGTTCCTCCGCGCATTTTTGGAATTGGCCTTAATTATGCCGATCATGCCAAAGAAACAGGGCGCCCAATGCCCACTGATGCAACATGGTTTATGAAACAAACCACATCGGTCAATGAACCCAATGGCTATATCGAAAAACCAAGCGTTTCAGACCAATTGGATTTTGAAGTTGAATTAGTGGTTATAATTGGCAAAACCTGCCGCCATGTTCCTGCAAGCCGCGCCAATGAAGTTGTTTTGGGTTATAGTGTTGGTTGCGATTATTCGGTGCGCGATTGGCAAAGAAAGACAACCCAGTTCACATTAGGTAAAGGCTTTGATAGCCATGCGCCTTTTGGCCCATTTTTGGTTACGCCTGATGAAATTTCTAATTTAGATGATTTGGGGCTTCGCTGTTTTGTAAATGGTCAAAAAGTTCAAGATGGCAAAATTGGCGAAATGATTTTCAAAATCCCACAATTAATCGAAGAAGCCACCAAAGTTATGACACTTTTACCAGGTGATGTTATTTTTACAGGAACACCAGCGGGCGTTGGAATGGCGCGCAATCCACAATTATGGCTTAAGGCGGGGGATATTGTGCGCTGTGAAATTGATGAAATTGGCGTGATTGAAAATAAGATTATTGATGAGATTGTTGAAACTATAATCGAATAAAATCAAGGAAAATTGGTTCACAATCGCCAAGTTTTTTTGATTGATAGCGGGTGGTGAAATGATCCTGCGGCGGAATATTCCAATCTTTTTGACTTTGTGCATTCCATGAAAAATCTGGGTTTTTTATAAAACACGCCAATGCTTCTTCCGCATAATTTGCCCAATCGGACGCAAAGCGAATTTTTGCGCCTTTTTTGGTAATTCGCGCCAAAAGATTTACAAATTCATCATTAATAAGGCGGCGTTTATGATGGCGCGCCTTTGGCCATGGATCTGGAAAAAGAATAAAAACCCTATCCAAACATTCGGCTTGAAAGTTTTCCAAAATTGGGCGCGCATCACCATTAATAAGGCGAATATTGGTGATTTTTTCACTATCAATCGCACGCATTGCCTTGGCAACACCTTCAAGGAAAGGCTCTGCGCCAATGAAAAGCACATCGGGATTTGCTTTGGCTTGATTAATTAAATGCTCAGCGCCGCCAAAACCAATTTCGAACCAAACCGCTTTTTTGCTATTATCAATTGAAATTGGTGCAAAACCTTCTTCAACTTCTAAAATTTGGAATTTTGATAATTCAGTTTCCATAAGGCGCGACTGAAGCGGCGACAATGGTCTGCCGCCAACGCGCCCAAAGGATTTAATTCGCCTTGATGGCGCATCAGATTGCAAAATTATACCCTAGTTTTCAGTTTCGTTTGCCAATAGACGAACAAGCTCAACAATTTTCTTACGCTGTGCAGTAGAATTAACTTTGGCATATTCGGCAAGCAATTCCATCGCACCCGGCGCAGATAAAAGTGCCGCCACTGAAAGTGGGTCGGTATTTTCTTTATCTTCGTTAAGTGTGCCGCGACCCATAGGTTCGATACCCTCAAAAAAGAATGCGGTTGGAACGCCTAATGCTTCACCGATTTGAAAAAGACGACTTGCACCAACGCGGTTAAAACCACGTTCGTATTTTTGAACCTGCTGGAAAGAAATCCCCAAAAAGTCGGCAAGCCTTTCTTGGCTTAGCCCCAATTCCTCACGCCTTTGTTTAAGCCTGCGACCAACATAAGCGTCAATTGCTGTTGAACTACGTTCATTACTCATTATTTTTATGCCTCGAATTTGGAATAAATATATGAATGTTTAACCAAGTCAAGAACAGAATTTCTCAAAACTTTCTTGTCAGGTAAGTATTTGCTGCAAATACAACCATAAGGAGAAGAAATATTGCGTCAGAATATCTCGAATAGGGTGTTTGAGTTAGTTTACTTGGTAAATTTGCAGAAACTATAGCATTGCCTTTACGAAATTGCGAAATTGGGCGCCCTAATGGGTCAATTATTCCCGACCATCCGCCTGATGCTGCGCGAATTAAAGGTAATCCTTCTTCAATTGCACGCCACCTTGCCTGATTATAATGTTGGTCAGGGCCAAGATAATCACCATACCATGCATCAACCGATACATTAACAATCATATCGGGCCTTATTTGACTATTGTTAAAGTGCGGAAAGATTATTTCATAACAAATACGTGGGTCAATATTTGGAAGATTACCGATTTTGAGGACTTTTGGTGATTCGCCTTTGCTAAAATCTGTTCCATATGCAACCAAACTTGATATTCCCAAAGCGTTGAAAAATGGCCTTAAAGGAAGATATTCACCAAAAGGCACAAGATGGAACTTATCATAGGTAGATAATAATGATGGATATATATCATTGCCACCAGTTAAGAAGGCAATTGAATTAAAATATTTATTGGGATCAACAAAATCGGCATGGGGTGCGCCAACAATCAAGACCTTATCTTTAATCAATGGGTTTATTTTTGACAGGGCTTCGGCATCAGAAAAAAGGTCGAATGGAAATGCACCTTCAGGCCAAACAATAATATTGGCGTCTTTTGCGGTTTTTGTATTTAATTGATCAATATAATTATTGATAACATTTTCACGGTTATCACTATCCCATAGGTCTTTTTGCGAAAACCCCGCCTGTCCGACGGCAATTTTATTTACATTATCAAATTGCGTTGCTTGGTTTAAACGCCAAGCACCAAAACCAATTGATGATGCAATAATTACAACATCAAGAATTAAGATTAGTTTGGATTTCCCTTCACGTATAATATTAAGGCTTGCGAATACAAAAATTGTCAGAAAGCCAACGCCAAACGGCCCAATAAGCGCGCCGCTTTGAGAAATAATTCCGCCCGCTTTCCATATATAGGCACTTAAATTCCATGGAAGACCGGTGAATAATATGCTTCGTAAATATTCAACCGCACCAAAACAAAAGGCAAACCAAAAAACACGATTGGCATTTTTTGGTGCAAATTTGGCATATAAAACCCCCGCAACTCCATAATATATACCAATATAAGCGGGAAGTGCACTCATAGCGAATGGGATAAGCCATGCAAATTTTTTGGCATCAACCAAGAATGCCTGTCCGACCCAAAACATTCCAAGTGCAAAATGAGCAAAACCAAAAATGAACGCGCGCCAAAACGCTGATTTTAATGGTTTTGAATTTTTTCTTGCATCATCAAGAGCAATAATAAGCCCCCAAATAGCAATCGCATAAAGCGGCCAAATATGAAAAGGCGCAAGCGCAAAAACCGCCAAAAGCCCCAAAACAAACAAAATAATATATTTAACAATTTTTGTTTTGGTTTCAAAAAAATTGGCAAAAATATTTGTCAAAATTTAATCCGCCGTTTTTACTGGATTTACGACACGAAATAACATGCGGCGAATTTTGCGTGGGTCGGCATCAATAATTTCAAGCTCATAGCCGTTTGGATGCGAAATAATTTCACCACGCGGGGAAATATGGCCCGCAAGCGCGAATGCAAGGCCGCCCATAGTATCAATTTCAGTTCCAATTTCATCATTTATAAGATTTTGAATGCCTGTTTGATTGGAGAATTCTTCAATTTCAAGTTTGGCGTCAACTTCCCAAATATTTGGGGCACGTTGAATAATCATGTTTGATTCAACATCATCATATTCATCATCAATATCGCCAATAATTTCTTCGACAAGGTTTTCAATCGTTACCAAACCATCCGTGCCGCCATATTCATCAATTACAAGGGCAATATGTTTACGCATCGCGCGCATTTGAATCAAAAGATTTGGAAGGCGCATCGAAAGCGGCACATATAATAAATCACGTTTGATTTTATTTAATGGCTTTGAATCAAGTTTGGCTTTTATTTTTCCATTTTCATCAGGCGTTAAAAGCGCCAAAACATCTTTTACATGGACAAAGCCAATCGGATTATCAAGATTTTCGCGATAAATTGGAACCCTTGAATGTTGATGCTCTGAAAAAATACGTCCCAATTCACCTAATGTGGTTTCAGCCTCAACCGCCACAATATCGGCGCGCGGTATCATAATATCGCCGATGGTTAATTTATCAAAGCTTGCAACTTTAAAAAGCATTTCGCGCTTATTGGATGAAATCGCCTCTTCACTTTCAAGGGATTCGATAATTTGCGCGCTTTCTTCATCAAGTTTACGTTTACCAAACATGGTTTTGAAACGGCGTAACAATCCCGCACGTTCTTTGGAATTTGGTTTTTCGTTTTCTTCGTCGCCCTGCGCCATTTAGTTTTTTACGCCCATTTCATAAGGATTTGAAATATTCATACTTTCCAATAATTCAATTTCAATAGTTTCCATTTCAATTGCTTCATCTTCATTAATATGGTCAAAGCCCAATAAATGTAAAATCCCATGTATTAATAAATGTGCGAAATGGTCTTGCAAGCTTTTATTTTGTTCAATTGCTTCTTTTTGTAAGGTTTGTAATGAAATTGCAATATCGCCCAAGATTTGCCCGCCGCCATCATGGGGAAAACTTAAAACATTGGTTGGCTTATCAATAAAACGCCATGTTTTATTTAATTCATGCAATTTATCATCATCCGCCAAAAGGACACAAATTTCACCATTTGCATCATCAAATTCTTGGATGATTTTATTATAAATCAAATTGCCAAATTCAATAGGATTGAAACCAATATCGCGCCAGCCATCATATTCAATAATGAATTCTATTGGTGAATTATCCTGTCGATCTTCATTAGGCATTTTCGAATGCACCAATTGGGTCACCAACGATTGATTGTTGCCCCGCACCTGTGACTTTGATTTCAATTATTTTGCCAACCAATTCTTCGCCGCCAGAAACAAAAACCGATTGTAAGAATGGGCTTTTGCCAAAGGTTTGGCCTTCACGTTTGCCTTTATTGGTGATTAAAACCTTGGTGTTTTTGCCAATTGATGCGGCATTAAATGCAGCCTGTTGCTTTGCAAGCAATGCCTGTAATTCATAGAGGCGCGCATCTTTCACATCTTCGGCAATTTGGCGTATCATGCCAGATGCAGGTGTTCCAGGGCGACGTGAATATTTAAAACTAAAGGCAGATGAATAATTTACTTCTTCAACCAGTTTCATAGTTTCGCGGAAATCTTCATCGCTTTCACCAGGGAAGCCAACAATGAAATCAGATGCAAAGGCGATATCAGGGCGAACTTTACGGAATTTTTCCAAAGTCTCCAAATATGATTTTGCGGTATGTTTCCTATTCATGGCCTTCAAGACCTTGTCCGAACCTGATTGAACGGGCAGGTGAAGATACGGCATTAATTCTTCAACTTCGCCATGCGCCATTATCAAATCTTCATCCATATCGCATGGGTGTGAAGTTGTGTAACGAATGCGTTTGATATTTGGAATTTTTGCAATCTCACGAATTAACGCGCCAAGGCCATGCTTTTTTATGTCATCGCCGCCATTATAGGCATTAACATTCTGCCCCAAAAGATTGATTTCCATTACGCCATTATCAGCAAGCGCCTTGGCTTCATCCAAAACCTTATCAAATGGGCGTGAATATTCTGCGCCTCGCGTATAAGGCACAACACAGAAAGAGCAAAACTTATCGCAGCCTTCTTGAACCGATAGAAATGCCGAATAACCCGTATTTTCGCGCTTAAGCGGCAAGGCATCGAACTTATCAATTGCATCAAATGAAGTGTCCAACACCTGACCCGATTTACGTGCCGCACGGGCAATTAATTCTGGTAGATGGTGATATGCTTGGGGGCCAACAACCAAATCAACGGTTGGCGCGCGCTTCATAATTTGCGCACCCTCTGCTTGGGCAACACAGCCAGCAACGGCAATCATCATATCGCCGCCTTTGGCATCTTTTTGTTGTTTGATGCGCCCAATTTCAGAATAAACTTTTTCGGTGGCTTTTTCACGAATATGGCAAGTGTTTAGAACAACTAAATCGGCATCTTCGGAATTTTCAACAGGGCGATAGCCAAGCGGCGCAAGAATATCAACCATTCTTTCGCTATCATAGACATTCATCTGGCAGCCATAAGATTGAACAAAAAGCCCCTTTTTTGGCTTTGGGCTTTGTGAATTTTCATTTGTCATTAAAATTAATTCTTCTCAACATTAATTCTGTTCGATTGGGATACAATAAAGCTCCAACCGGTGGTCAACAAGCTTATAACCCAATTTATTTGCAATTTCACGCTGTAATTCTTCGATGCGTGGGTCGGTAAATTCAACCACTTTGCCGCTTTGCATATCAATCAAATGATCATGGTGCTCATCTGATAATTCTTCAAAGCGTGAACGCCCATCGCGAAAATCATGGCGTTCAATAATTCCCGCCTCTTCAAGTAATGAAACCGTGCGATAAACGGTGGCAATTGAAATGCCTTTATCAATTTCACAGGCGCGGCGGTGTAATTCTTCAACATCAGGGTGATCACTGGAAACCGAAAGAACGCGCGCAATCACACGCCTTTGCTCAGTCATGCGTAAGCCTTTTTCAACGCAAAGTTTTTCAATTCTTTCTTGCATTTTGTCACCCATTTGTGCCTTTTATCAATTTTTATATAAATTTAATAGTGGCATCAACATAAATCATATTGGCGCATCTTTATGTCGCATCATTTAGTTTTTTTGATAGGATTAGGGCGTCAATATTTTGATTATCGCGTTTATAATAATTTTTGCGCTTACCAATTTCTTTGAAGCCATGATTTTTATAAAGTTTTAATGCCGCAATATTATCAATTGCAACCTCAAGAAATATTTGATTTGTGCCGTTTTGCTTTAATTCTTTAAAGGCAAATTCAAGCAAGGCATTGGCAAGTCCATTTTTTCTTTGCTCTGGGCCTATCCAAATCATAAGAATTTCCGCTTCATCGAGGGCTTTTGAAAAGGCAATAAATCCAGAATTTTGAATAATATAAATTGGCCGTGTTTCATCAATTAGTGAATTTTCAAAATCCTTTTTTTGCCAATTATGAAGCGATTTATCGGCATCAATTTTTTCAATTAAGTTTGCAATATCGCCTGCGTCCAATAGTTTTAGTTCAAACATATTGCGAACCTTGCCATAATTTTGCATCTGCGCCGCGTAAATATTGTGGAATTGGTGGGTTGCTTGCTGCATCTTTTATGGCGCAAAGTTTTACAAAGACATCAATATCATATTCCTCTTTCGTAATGAAATTATGATTATCTATTACAGAAGGTTGGTTAAAACCAATTATTGACCAATCATTTTCGTAATTATTGATAAAGTCAAAATTTTCATAGCGATTTGGCGCATCAATCATTTCGCCATTAATATAGCTTGCGGCAAAGACACTTCCCATTTGTTCAATAATGGCAATTGTTTTTTTTGATGGCGAACTTTTTGCCAATAATTCAAGCGTTGAAATTCCAACAATTTGCGCCTTTGTTGCAATTGCCAAACCCTTGGCAAAGGCAAGACCAACCCTAACGCCAGTAAAAGAACCGGGGCCGATTGTAACGCCGATTTTATCAATCTGTTTTGCCTCAATTTGTGCTTTTGCAAGCGCATCCTTTACCATTATTGGCAAAATTTCGGCGTGCTTGCTCTTAGTTTTTTGACAAAAAGATACCAAGATATTGCCATCTTGCGCAATCGCAACAATGCAATCATCCAATGAGGTATCAATGGCAAGAATTATCATTTAAGATTAAGCATTTCTTCTATTGGGCGACCAACAATGGCTTTATCGCCTTTAATAAGAATTGGACGCTGTAAAAGCGATAAATCATTGGCGATTGCATCAATCAAAGCATCATCACTTTGTTCAAGTGAAACGCCTTTTTCCTTTGCAGTTTTTTCGCGAATTATTGCGTGTACGCCACCGACTTTATTGGCAATTTTGGCGATTTCGGCTTTTGAAATACCATCACTCATATAGGTGATAAGTTTTGGCTCAATGCCATTTTCGTTTAAAAGTGCCAAACCCTTCACACAAGTTGAGCATTTAGGATAATAAATTAATTCGTAAGCCATATATCTTTTTAACAAGATTGAACAAAAAGAAAAAGCCCCGAATAATTCGGGGCTAAGTTTTATGCAGGGAATCTAAAAAATTAGATTTACCTATATAAAGCAAGGCATATGCCAATTGATTTTGGGGTAATTTATATAAAATTTGGGTATTTCGTATCAAAATGGGTGAAAATTGTTTCAAAATGAAACTAAATTTCCAATTCGCCTTTATCTTCAAGCTCAACTGCGCCAGTCATAATAACATGGTCATCATCACGCCATTCAATTTGTAAAATTCCACCATCAAGGTGGATATTTGCCAATCTATCAACAAGTTTGCGGCGAACACCCGCAACCAATGTTGCACAAGCACCAGTGCCACAGGCGCGTGTTATACCAACGCCGCGCTCCCAGACACGCATTCTTATATTTTTTTTATCCCAAACTTTTGCAAATTCAACATTGGTTTGTTCGGGGAATAGTGGATGATATTCAATCATTGGCCCAATTTTATCAAGCGCCACATTTTCAACGTCATCAACAAAGAAAATACAATGCGGATTGCCCATTGAAACCGCACTTGGCCCCCAATAAAGCGGATCATCAATTGGGCCGATTTGCAATTCCATTCTTATGGTTTGCATTTCTTCAGAAAGTGGAATTTCATCCCAATTTAAGCGCGGTTTGCCCATATCCACCGCCACCATATTTTCACCAACCAATTGGGCGTTTAAAATACCCGTCTTGGTTTCGATTGATACGCTTTCTTTTTTTGTGGCTTTTAAATATGCCCACGCAACGGCGCGGGTTCCATTACCACATGCACCAACTTCAGAACCATCATTATTCCAAATACCCATATAAATATCGGCATTTTTTGATGGTTCGATTGATAATAATTGGTCAAACTCTTTGCCTTTTTGGGCGTTAATACCAGATACTTGCTGTGGCATAAGTTCAAGGCGCGCACCATTATTTTGTAGCACGATAAATTGATTGCCAAGGCCGTTCATTTTTAGGTATTTCATGCCTTGCATGTGGCGCAAAACCTATAGTTTTTCAAGTAAAATTTATGCGCATAAAATATCGCCCATTAATTTGAAAATTTTGCGGCTATCTTCATTTGTTGATGCATCCCATTCGGGGTGCCATTGCACCGCCAAAACTGGTGCGCCTTTTGAGGTTGAATGAAAGGCTTCAATTACGCCGTCGGGTGCGCGTGCCAAAACTTCAAGGTCATTTCCCAATTTGCCAACACCTTGAAAATGCACTGAATTAACGCGGGTTTTGGCTTTGCCGACGGCATCTTTTAGCATTCCAAAAAGTTCAATATCATGTGAGTGGGCGAACATTTCTTCGTAAGAAACCCCATCGCGTGAATGATGCTCAATTTCGCGCCCTTCGACTGATAAATCGCGGGCAATTGTTCCGCCAAAATGCACGTTTAATTCTTGAAAGCCACGGCAAATTCCAAAAACCGGCTTTTTAATCCCAAGCATGGCATCACATAATTGCATTGCCACATTATCGCGGTTTTCATCAAATGGCCCATTGGCGTCTGATCCTTCATCCCCATAATATTTGGGGTTAATATTTGATGGCGACCCTGTAAGTAAAAGCCCATCAATGCGCTTTGCAATTTCTTTAATATCCACCAAATTTGGCATTGCGGGAATAAGAAGTGGAATTGCATCAATATGTGGGGCAACGCCCATTAAATATTGCTCGGTCACGCTTTGGGCGGGGCGGTTATTATTTAAAATGCGCGAACAGCAAATAAAGCCAAGAACAGGTTTTGTCATAGATAAATGTTATAACAAATAATTTTTAATGGCAATATTTTTTACCCCCCTTTTGGTTTTATAAAAAAACAGCCCCCATTCATAAAGGGGGGCGGCTTTATTCATATATTGCCGAAAAAATTATTTCGCGTTCATCAATGCAATCGCAGTGTCTGACATGCGGGTTGAGAAGCCCCATTCATTATCATACCAAGAAAGAACGCGAACCAATGTGCCGTCCATAACTTTGGTTTGATCAAGTGCGAAGATTGATGAATGATTGTCATGGTTAAAGTCAATCGAAACATTTGGTAATGCAGTTACGCCAAGAACGCCTTTTAATGCGCCATTTGATGCAGCAATAATTGCATTATTGATTTCTTCAACAGTGGTTGCGCGTGCTGCGTTGAAAGTTAAATCGACCACTGAAACATTTGGTGTTGGAACGCGAATAGCAACGCCATCCAATTTACCTTTTAATTCAGGAAGCACCAAACCAACCGCTTTCGCTGCGCCAGTTGAAGTTGGTATCATAGACAATGCTGCTGCTCGCGCACGGTATAAATCTTTGTGCATAGTGTCCAAAGTTGGTTGGTCACCAGTATAAGAGTGAACAGTTGTCATGAAACCATTTACGATACCAACAGTATCATTCAATACTTTGGCAACAGGTGACAAGCAATTTGTTGTGCATGATGCGTTTGAAACAACAGTATCAGCAGCAGTTAAAGTATTGTGATTTACACCATAAACAATAGTTTTATCAGCATTTTCACCAGGTGCAGAAATCAAAACTTTTTTCGCGCCAGCAGTTAAATGTGCAGATGCTTTTTCTTTTGCAGTGAAAATACCAGTACATTCCATTGCAACATCAACGCCCAAATCTTTCCAAGGAAGATTTGCAGGGTCACGCTCAGCAGTTACTTTAATTTTTTTGCCGTTGATTACAATGCAATCACCTTCAACCGAAACATCAGCATTTAATTTGCCATGAACTGAATCAAATTTAAGCAAATGCGCATTAGTTGCCGCAGGGCCAAGGTCGTTGATGCCAACAACCTCAATGTCATTACGACCATGCTCAATCATAGAGCGCAAAACAAGACGGCCGATACGACCAAAACCATTAATTGCAACTTTAACAGTCATTCCAAATCTCCCTTATGGAATTATAAAAAACCCGGCAAGTCTATAGACCGCAAAAAACGATTAAACAAGGACAAGCCATCAAACAAATCGTCGCATTTTTAAATAAATGCACCTAATTCAAACTTATTTTCCTAAGGGCATGGATTTGGGCAAGAATTATGAAGCTCGTTAACCTCTGTCTCTAATTCGTTTGACCAATTGGCGTCAAAAGCATCAATTGCAAGTTTCAATTGATCCATATTAGTTGCCCCAATTATCACACTATTCATAAATTGGCGCGTCGCACAGAACTTAAGCGCAAGCGTTACAGGATGAATATTAAATTTATTTGCAAGCGCCACATATTTTGCAATCATAATTTCCGCAGATGCAGTTTCATACCTTTGCCCACGGTTAAACAACGTGGAGCGCGCACCAACCGGCCTTGCGCCATTCAAATATTTTCCTGTCAAATAGCCTTGTGCAAGTGGTGAATAGGCAAGAAGGCCAATTTCTTCACGCACCGAAATTTCCGCCAAATATGGTTCAAATTGACGGTTCAATAAATGATAGGCATTTTGAATTGAAACCACTTTTGGAAGGTTAAAATCTTTGGCGGCTTGGGCAAATTTCATCACTCCCCATGCACTTTCATTGGAAAGGCCAATATGGCGAATATTTCCTTTTTGGATGTGTTTTTGCATGGCTTCTAATTGGATTTCGAATGCCACATAATCATCCGCCATTGGGCGATAAATATTTGCGCCAAAATTATCCAACAACCTATCGGGCCAATGAATTTGATAAAGGTCGATATAATCGGTTTGCAATCTTTTCAATGATTGTTCAATTGCATAATCAATTTGGGCAGGCGTAACGCGCGGTGTTTCTTTATTCGGACGATACCAATCGGCATTAGTGCGACCGCAAATTTTAGAAGCAATAACAACTTTATCGCGGTTATTACGCGATTTAATCCATGTTCCGATTATTCTTTCAGTTGAGCCTTGGGTATCTGGTTTTGGTGGTATCGAATATAATTCGGCGGTGTCAAAAAAATTCACGCCTTTTGATAGGGCATAATCCATTTGTTCATGCCCTTCTTTTTCGGTATTTTGTTCGCCAAATGTCATAGTGCCAAGGCAGCATTCGGAAACCATTAAATCACTTGAACCAAGTTTTTTATAGTGCATTATAAAATTCCCATTGTTTTTAGTTTTTCACCAAGGCCAGTTTCGTCATTGAATAAATGGGTTTCAAAGCCCATTTTGCGTGCAGCTTCAATATTATTTGGCGAATCATCGGTAAATAATACTTCTTCGGGTAATAAATTGCCCATCCTTTTTAGTGCAATTTCAAATATTTCTTTATTAGGTTTGGCAATTTTTTCTTCGCCCGAAACAATAATATCTTTGAAATATTTTTTTAAATCAAATGGGTCAAAGCAAATATCAACCACTTCGGTCGGCATATTTGTAAGCACATATTGCGGCAGTTTAAGTGTCCTTACAATTTCAACCGATGATGAAATCTCACCAAAAATCATATCTTGAAAATTATCTTTCCACATTTGAATTTCAGCGGCAAATTCGGGAAATTCTTTTTGTCTTTGTGGAATTGTGACATCCATTGGAATGCCGCTATCGTGCAAAAAATGCCATGACATTGGGCAGACATTATCAATGAAGAAATCCAATTTTTCCTTGTCATGAATAATTTTTTTATAAAATTCACGCGGCGACCAGCGCACCAAAACATTGCCATAATCCCAAAGTATTGCTTTTATTTTTGACATTTTATTTCCTAGGTTCAATTGCAATCTGTTTTTGTGGGATTTCTTGCCCTAATTCGTTTATTAGTCCAAGGCGCAAATGTGATTTTGATGTTGCATCAACAATCTGCATTTTTGGGGTTTTTATCAAAAACTCATCGCCCCATTCCATTAGGGCGGCCAATATTTTAAAGGCTTTTCGCCCTTTCAAGGTTAAATGATATGAATGGCGAATTCGCGCGCCCGCTTCTTGATATGGTTGCTTTGTCATAATTCCAATATCAATCAAACGCCCAAGGCGTTCAGTTAAAATCGAGCGTGGAATTGATAAATCTTTTTGGAAATCTTCAAAACGAACAATGGCAAAAAACGCCTCACGCAGGATTAGAAGCGTCCATTTGTCACCAAAGATAAGCGCACTTTGCGCAATGCTGCATTCATTGGTTTCGATTTTGGCGCGTCTTCGTAGATTTGGTTTATTTAAGTTCGGCATTTGGACTTTGCTTTCATTTTTACCCATATCACACAAAAATTTGAGCAATTAAAGCGAATTTTTCCGAACTTAGGTGTTAAATTGTTTTGTAAGGGGTTGGGATTAAATTTAAAAGCAAATTATGAACAATTTTTCCAAGGTGCATAATGCCAAAAAATAATAAAAATAATTTACGTAATTTATTTCTAATTGCGGCAAGTATTTCGCTATGCGCTGGAAATTCTTATGCCCAAAATAGTGAAAAAAACAAAGAAAAGGCCAATCAAAAAAAAGACGAAAGCTTAGAGCCGATTATTGTTGGAAAAGCACCTGAAACGATAATTATTTTATCTTCACCCACAAGAAGCCTCACAAATGAAACACCATTTTCAGTTAGTAAAATTAATAGCAAGGCATTAGAAGATAATCGTATAAAAAGCGCACAAGATTTAACCCAATTAGTTCCAAGTCTTCAATTTCCGCAATCTGAAAATGCGTTATCGGTAACTGCCCGTATTCGCGGCATTGGCACACAAGGCACAAATGTTGGCCTTGAACCATCTGTTGGAATAATGATTGATGGAATTATGCGCTCACGAACCGCTGCTGGCTTTGGTGATTTAGGTGAGTTGGCATCAATTGAAGTGGCACGCGGCCCGCAATCTTCATATTATGGCGCAAATACTTCGGCAGGTTTAATTTATGTTTCTTCTAAAAAACCAACATTAGATTTTGAAACAAAATCTTTTTTAACTTTGGGCAATCTTAATTATCAAAATTGGGGCACTTCTATTAATGGGGCCCTAGGAAAAAA
>CAZKYS010000016.1:0-30080 GCA_964557085.1 uncultured Caulobacteraceae bacterium | reverse complement strand
TCAACCATTTTTTGTGACGCAACATAATCAATTTTTCCCGTTCCTAAAACAGGAACTTCGTCAACAATTACGATGCGTTTAGGTAATGCAAGCTCATTGACATGATGCTCTTTATACCATGCTTGTAATGCGTTTCGGTTTGCTTCTTTGCAATTGGTCAACAGGACAATTTGTTCGCCTTTTTTAGGGTCGTTCACAGACAAGGCAACATGTAAATTTTCAGGCCAAATATTTGTTGCATAGCCTTCAACTGCGCCTAATGAAACCATCTCGCCACCAACTTTTGCAAAGCGTTTTAGGCGGCCTTTTATGCTTACATAGCCTTCATCATCAATTGAAACAATGTCACCTGTATCGTGCCATCCCTCTGGCATTGTCTGTAATTCGCCCGGCGCATCAACGCGCATATAACCAAGCATTACGTTTGGCCCGCGAACATATAAACGACCACCACCTGTAATTCCTGGCACTGATTCCAATTTCCATTCTAAATTTGGCATTAAACGCCCAACAGTTCCCGGGCGGTTTTTTTCGCGCAATTGATTAACAGCCACAACAGGTGCAGCCTCAGTTGCGCCATAGCCTTCAATAATTGAAATATTGAATTTTGACATAAGTGAATCACGCGTTTCAGGTTTTACGCGTTCAGCACCACAAACAATATATCGCAAACTTGCAAGGTCACCATCATCAGCAACGCGCGCATATTGGTTTACAAAAGTATCCGTAGCAAACAAAATTGTTGATTTTGTTTCGCGAATTAATTTTACAATATTTTTTGCCTGCAAAGGTGAGGGGAATAAAAAGGTTTTCATGCCTTTAATAAGTGGCAATAAAACCCCACCCGTTAAACCGAATGAGTGAAAAATTGGAAGTGGGTTGAACCACACAAAAGTTGAATCAAATTCCCCAATATGCGCATCAACCTGTTCAACATTGGAAAGCAAATTTGCATTACTTAGGGCAACACCCTTTGGGGCGCCTTCCGTTCCAGAAGTAAAAAGCATAATGGCAATATCGTCGGGGTCAGTTTTTGTGATAAAAGCTTTTGGTATTCTTGCCTCTAGTAAGCCGCGAACCTTATCAATGCTTGAAATTTTAGATCTTATATCTTCTAAATAGACAAAAGTAACACTAGTTGATAATTCTTCAACTAACGGTTCAAGGTTTGCGTGTGTTATAAAACGTCTTGCTGTTATTATTGTTTTTATTTTGCCTGCATCACAAGCGCTTCTAATATTTCGTGCACCAGCAGTGAAATTAATCATTGATACTTTGCGGCCAAATGCGTTTAGTCCAAATAAAGCTGCAACACCGCCAATAGAGCTTGCAATCATTAAACCGACATTTTCGCCGCTTTGTGTAACATTACATAATTTTCGGCCCAATATCATGGCACTTAAAATCAAGCGGTCATAATCAATGGGGTTTCTTTCAATATCTTCAATTATTTTTGTAGAACCGCCATATTTATGTCTTGCATCGACTAGAGCTTCAAATAAAGATTTTCTTGTTTTTTCGATTTTAAACCGCGAATTAGCCATATCGCTTTGCATTTCCTAAATTGTGTTAGTTTTTATATAATTTTAGCTATATCACTTATTTTTGCAAATTGTTTCAACAATTAAAGACTTAATATCATATAAAAATACACTGAATTTATTTTGAAATGGTTTTAAATGTTTGATTTGCCACCTTTATAATTGTAGAGACAATAAACATATATTCCAAAAAATCGGATAATTTATGGTCAACTTAATCGATAATCAAAAAGCGCGCCCAAGGCATCCTGAAAAAGTAAACCGCCCTGATAATCCAATACAACGAAAACCCGATTGGATAAGGGTAAAAGCACCGGGTGGCGGCGAATATCAAAAAACAGCTGACTTGGTAAAAAATGGCAAATTACACACTGTTTGCGAAGAGGCTGCATGCCCAAATCTTGGTGAATGTTGGTCAAAAAAACACGCAACAATGATGATTCTTGGTGATACTTGTACGCGTGCATGTGCTTTTTGTAATGTCAAAACAGGTAAGCCTGCACCTGTTGATAGGGATGAACCACGCCGCGTTGCCGATGCAGTCGCACAAATGGGTCTATCACATGTTGTTATCACATCTGTTGACCGCGATGATTTGGAAGATGGCGGCGCACAACAATTTGTTGATACAATTAATGAAATTAGAAAATCGGCACCAAGCACTACAATTGAAATTTTAACCCCTGATTTTTTAAGAAAAAAAGGGGCAATTGAAAAAGTTATTGATGCGCACCCCGATGTTTTCAACCACAATCTTGAAACCGTTCCACGCCTTTATTTATCAATAAGGCCGGGTGCACGTTATTATGCATCACTAAGATTGCTTGATTTTGTAAAAGAACGTGATGCAAGTATTTTCACGAAATCTGGCCTTATGGTTGGCCTTGGTGAAGCCAAGGAAGAAGTAATGCAGGTCATGGATGACATGGTAAATGCAAATATTGATTTCCTTACTATCGGCCAATATCTTCAACCAACTGTGAAACATGCAAAGATTGACAGATTTGTAACCCCTGATGAATTTAAAAGCTATGAAACAATTGCTTATGCAAAAGGCTTTTTAATGGTTTCATCTTCACCGCTTACACGCTCTAGCCATCATGCTGGTGATGATTTTGCCAAATTACGTGAAAACCGTAACAAGCAATTGGCAAGGACAAATGCATAGAGTTAATTGCAAACGCGAATTGCCCTATTCACAAGAGGATTTACTTTCTCTTGCAAGTGATGTTGCAAATTACCCTAAATTTTTACCTTGGGTTAAAGCGGTTAGAATTTGGAATAAAAAATCTGATAGTTTTGATGCTGAATTGATGATTGGATACAAGAATTTTCGTATTCCTTTTTCAACACATGTTACAATCGATGCTGAAAAACATACAATTCAAACCAAAAATATCGATGATAAAAAAACTGGCTTTTTGGGGTTTAAAAGTCCGATAAAAAGCCTTGATTGTATTTGGTCATTTAATCAAAATTCTAATTCAACCGATATAAACATCTTGATTAATTTGGAATTTCGTGACGTTATAATTGGCACATTGGTTGGCGCGAATTTAGACCGCGCAACACAAAAATTAATTGATAATTTCACCCAAGAGGCCAATAAAAGATTTGGTGAAAAAAAATTATTGCATAGCGCGCAAAAATAATGAAAGCGCAGTTTTAACGGCTTCTTGGCGCACATTATCACGCCCAATATCGCCGAATTTATGTTCAAAATTGCGCCCAATATGCCCTGTCTTTGCCATACCGAAATAAACAAGGCCAACAGGTTTTTCATCGCTTCCACCGCCAGGGCCTGCAATTCCAGTTATAGAAACTGCAATCGTTGCACTGGAATTTTTTAGTGCGCCAATTGCCATTGCATTGGCAACCTGTGATGAGACCGCGCCATAATCCCTCAGCATATCAAGCGAAACACCAAGCATTTCATGTTTTGCAGGGTTTGAATAGGTGACAAACCCACGATCAAAAACATTCGAAGAACCAGCAATCGATGTTAATAAGGCCGCAACAAGGCCACCAGTACAGCTTTCGGCAACAGTAAGCATTATATGATTGCGCAATGCAGTTTCAACTACATTTTTGGCAAGGGCATAAGTTTCTTCGTCAAACATTTTTATCCATCCATCAAAATGCAAATACTTGCCATTGCGGCTATACCTTCTTTACGACCGGTGAAGCCCATTTTCTCTGTTGTTGTAGCCTTAATATTAATCAAATCAATTGGAATATTCAAAATATCGGCTGAATTTTGAATAAGTTTTTGTGCATGCGGCCCAATTTTTGGTGCTTCACAAATAATTGTGATGTCAATATTTGCAATTTTTGCGTTTTTGGCTGCTAATCTATCGCGTGCATATTCCAAAAATATACTTGAAGGCGCGCCTTTCCATTTTGCTTCACTTGGTGGGAATGCTTTTCCAATATCGCCTTCGCCAAGTGCACCTAATATTGCATCGACCAATGCATGCCATGCAACATCAGCATCTGAATGCCCTAAAAGACCATATTCATGTGGTATTTTTTCACCGCAAATGGTTACAAATTCACCATCACAAAATCTATGCGCATCAAAACCATTTCCAATTCTGGGAATAGGATAAGTTAAATTTGCCAATATAGCCCCCAAGCGTTGAAAATCTTCATTATTTGTAATTTTATCAAGTTTTTGACTACCTGTTACAAAGCCAATTTTTAATCCGTGATTTATTGCAATTTGTGCGTCATCAAATGAATTATCAATTTTATCGCTTGAAAAGAAGGCATCATAATATTTTTTAAAATCAAAAACCTGTGGTGTTTGCGCCCTTAAATAATTATCACGATTCTGGTTTTCTTTTAGATATTCATTCTCTTTAATCCATAATGCATCAGATATATTTAAAGCAGGAAGCGCGCCATCAAAACCATCAATAATTTTATCACTAAGTAAATTTAAAATATTCAAATCAAGGCCGGGGCGCGCCGCATCATGAATAAAAACAAGTGAATAATCATTTGCATCTTGAGTAGATAAGGCATTACCAACGCTTTTTGCACGTGTGTCACCGCCAACTACAAACTCAACTTTTTTATTACATGAAAAGACAAGATTTTTGTGAAATTCATCTTCTTTTGGAATAACAATAATTATTTTCCCTATAAAGTCGCAATTTATAAAAGCCTCAACCGAATGATTGATAAGTGGTACGCCTAAAAACGGCATAAATTGTTTTGGGATTTGTGTTTTCGCCCTTGTGCCACTTCCAGCAGCAACAATTATTGCAAGTGATTTTTTATTATTATTAAAATCCATATCTATTCATAAACAAGGCAAAACAAAAATAGAAGCGATTTTTCTTGTGCATATTGCCTAAAGATTAGGCAACTTACCGCAAGGTTTTAAATATGAATTGTATTTCATGTTTGGATAGTTTACAGAAAAACTATATCTGCCTAACTAATAGGCATTCAAATTGGAAATATCACATTTTATGTCTGGTGATTTATCATATTTAGAAACAATACATTTGCCACTTCTTGTTGTTGGAACAGAGGGGGATGTTCGCTATGCAAATGCGGCTGCACAAGATTTATTCTCCGTTTCACTAAAATTTATGAAACGTAATGGCTTATTTGAAATCATAAAACCAAGCCTTACAATAAAATCTTTAATCGAAAAAGTATTCAAAACCGGACTTGGTGTTAGTGCTGGTGACGTTAATTTCATCACGCCCGCTTTACAAGAAGTGGTTGCGGACATTTCAGTTGGCAAAAATTGGCAATCCGATGAATGCGTAATAGTTTTTTGGCCAAGAAGCCATGCCGCAGAGGTTTTGGAACGTAAATCAGCAAAAGAAAAAGATAAATCTTTCGGGCAAATCGGGCGTGCACTCGCACATGAAGTGAAAAACCCTCTGGCAGGTATAAGGGGGGCAGCGCAATTATTGATGCTTGATGCCCCAAATTCGCAAAAACCACTTGCAAAATTGATTATTGAAGAAACCGACCGTGTTCATAGATTAATTGACAGGGTTGAAAGCCTTGGTTCTGATGATGAAGTTCCATTAAGGGCATTAAATATACATTCAATAATTGATCGCGTTATTCAACTTGCACAAAATGGCTTTGCATCTGGTTTAAATATTTCGCGTGAATTTGACGTATCACTTCCACCAGTTTTAGGTGAGCCTGATAGGCTTACACAAATATTTTTAAACCTTGCAAAAAATGCCGCAGAGGCGGCAAATGAAAAGGGAAGTGCTGGGCGAATAATATTTTCAACAAGATATCGCCACGGGCAAAAAATCATCAATGGCGACAATTCATCCTTAAGTCTGCCAATTGAAATATCGGTCGCAGATAATGGTTATGGCATAGCACCTGAATTAAGAAATCAAGTTTTTGACCCTTTTGTAACAACTAAGAACGAAGGTTCGGGACTTGGACTGTCATTGGTTCGAAAAATGGTTGCGGCGCATGGCGGCGTTGTTGAGCTTGAATGTCAGCCAGGAAAAACAATTTTTAAAGTTCGCCTTATGGTCGCGCAAGAAGCGTTTGGAGAAGAAGTATAATGATTGGCACGAATAACAAAAACTTTTCGGCAAATAATAAAACTGGCAAACCATCAGGTAATACAATTTTAATTGCTGATGATGATGCATCAATCAGAACAGTTTTATCACAGGCATTGGCACGTGCAGGGTTTCAAGTACGTTCAACTTCAAACGCTTCAACACTATGGAAATGGGTTAAAGACAATGAGGGTGATTTGGTCTTAACCGATGTAATGATGCCTGATGGAAGTGTTTTTGATTTTCTTCCACGTATAAGGCAAGAGCGACCAAAATTACCAATCATTGTCATGAGTGCACAAAACACACTTTTAACGGCTATATCTGCCGCAGAGCAGGGGGCATATGAATATTTACCCAAACCGTTTGATTTGGATAAATTGATTGATCTTGTAAAACGTGCATTATCACCAATTGCAGAACATAGGGCCGTTGTTCAAAAACGCCGCGCACAAAGCGATGAAAGCCTTCCATTACTTGGTCGTTCAAATGCAATGCAGGAGGTTTACCGAACATTATCGCGTGTTGCACCATCAGATTTAACAGTTTTAATTGAAGGTGAAGTTGGGGTTGGAAAAACATTAGTTGCAAAAACAATATGTGGTTTTTCACAAAGAAAAAATTCACCGATACGCACATTAAATCTTGCAGGGTTTTCGGATGCCTATGCATTAGAACAGATTTTACTTGGTCAAAACTTTCAAGGTGGCGGTATTATTGATGAATGCATTGACGGAACAATCATTCTTGATGGAATAAGCGATGCACCATTACAAACCCAAGCACGTATCGCAAGTATAATTGGAAATTTTAGTGAAAACGCACCGCGCATAATCGCAATTGCCAATGAAAACCTACGTGAAATGCTTATCGATGGTCGCTTTAGAAAAGATTTATATCACTTATTAAATGTCGTAAGCATTAAAGTCCCACCTTTGAGAGAGCGTGTTAGTGATATTGGTGATTTAGCACGATTATTCTTAAGCCGTGCAGCAAAAGAGGGTTTAACTGAAAAAATCCTTGAAAAAGGTGCAATCGATGAACTTGAAACTTGGAATTGGCCTGGAAATGTTCGTGAGCTTGAAAATTTAATGAAGCGCATTTGTGCATTGACCTCAGAGGCGACGGTAAATTCCAATGTAATTTCAACTGCTATGGTTGAAACAATTACTGCCCCTGTATCAAATAATTCAAATGGCGATGAAGATTTAACCTCTGCGGCGCGCACTGCTTTTATAAATTTATTTGCTTTGGCAAAAAGTGAAGGGCAGCCAATTATAGACCTATATTCTTATGCAATCAGGTCTGTTGAAAAGCCATTATTTGAACTTACATTAAAGGAAACCCGCGGTAATCAAATCCGTGCCGCCGAATTATTGGGTTTAAATCGCAATACATTGCGAAAAAGACTTAGTGAATTGAATATACAATAATAAAATTTTATTAAGGTTAGAAGTGTTGCGCACGTGTAACATTTGTGCCATATTTACAACATGCAAAGTTCAAAGCCCAAAAAGCTTAATGAAAACAACAAAGATAAAGAAATAGCGTTTACTTTTTTCGCAGACAATATGTCATCAAATATTGACTATTTTGGGACAAATTTGGCGACACGTGGCGTAATTTTCCTATATTTCTTTAGTCTTTTTAGTGCGTTTTTCGCGCTTTACCTTGCTGTATCTGAAAGTCAGCTTATTGGCGCTGCAAATCTTTGGATTTTGGGGCTTTTGGTTGTCGTTTTGCTTCTAATTTTTCTATTTTGCTTCATGCTTTGGAATAAATTTTCCCAAAGCATTCCGCGTGGCAAACTTGATGGTGCGGGCACAAAAATTCATGTAAGATATGTTCGCCTTTTTATGTTAGCTGCGGCAATTCCATCGGTTATTATCGCTGCATTTTCTGGTCTTACTATTGGGCGTGGTGTTCAAGCGTGGTTATCAGGGCAAGTAAAAACTGCAATTGGCGCGACACGCGAATTAGGAACGCAACAAGTATCCCAAATTTCAAACGATGTTAAAGTTGAAATCCTTGCAATGGCAGCTGATTTGAATGCTGCATCATCGCAATTTAATGCCAATAATCCATTGTTTGAAAAATATCTTGCCGATCAAGCCGATAGGCGTGGCTTTGTTGCCGTTTATTTGATTGATAGAAAAAACAATATAATCGCCAAAGCCGAAAGGCCAAATGGTGCACCAAAACGCACACAAGAAGAAAATGATGATTTCATAACCGCAGATGCAGGTGATATTAGTTTTAATTTAGATGAAAAAGGTGTTGCAAATGCCCTCTTTAGGCTTTCAGCTTTCAATGATCTTTATATTCAAGCAATTAAATTGGCGCCAGATAATGTGATACAATTATTAAGACAGGCAAAACAAGTATCTGATTCATATAGAATAATTGAACAAAGACAGGCGCAAATTCAAACTGTATTCGCTCTTGGTTTCTTAGAAACCGCAATCCTTGTGATAATTGGGGCAGGTTGGATTGGTCTTAATTCTGCAACCCGAATTTCAATGCCAATCGCACAATTAGCGGTTGCCGCGCAAAGCATTAGGGAAGGTGATTATTCAGTAAGGATTAATCCTGAAACCAAGGTTGAGGAATTATCAACCCTTACAAACACTTTCAATGATATGACCCAAGATCTTGAAAGTCAAAAAATCGCACTTGAACAATCAAAAGAAGAAGCATTATCGCGTTCGGCCTTTATTCAGGCGGTTTTGGAAGGTGTTTCGGCGGGCGTTATAAGTTTGGACAATGATTTTAATGTTAAAACCGCCAATGTTTCTGCTGCAAAACTACTTGGCGTAAGTCAAGAAGATTTGATTGAAAATGGTCTTTTTGAAATTGCACCCGAGTTTATGGAAATTGCGAAAACAACGCGTTTAACAAATATTTCAAGGGGCCATGTTGAACGTGATTTAGGAAATAATATATTAGTTTTTGATGTTAAATCCGCATTTGCTGGTGATGACATTGTTCTAACATTCGATGAGGTTTCAAGCCAAATTGCAAGCCAAAGACAAGCGGCGTGGCGCGATGTTGCAAGGCGCATTGCACATGAAATTAAAAATCCGCTTACACCAATTCAATTATCCGCCGAAAGGCTTTCACGTAAATTTGGAAAACAAATTACCTCCGAAAATGAGCTTTTCAACAATTTAACCCAAACAATTGTTCGGCAGGTAACCGATATTGGCCGTATGGTTGATGAGTTTTCATCATTTGCAAGAATGCCGACACCAAAATTCCAAATTGACGATATTTGCGAGATAATAAGGCAAACAGTTTTCAGCCAAAAAATTGCGTTTCCAAATGTGGAATATTCATTAAGTGCACCGCCAGAACAAATACCAGTTTCAATGGATGCCCGCCTTATTTCACAAGCTATATTGAATATTTTAAAGAATGCAGCTGAATCTGTAACCCATTATGCAACCCAAACTTCAGAAAGTTTCACGCCTTTAATCAATGTAATCGGGCAGATTGAAAACAATAATGTTATTATCACAATTGAAGATAATGGCGCAGGTTTTCCAAAACAAGATAGATCAAAATTACTTGAACCATATGTAACAACGCGTGCAAAAGGAACAGGCCTTGGGCTTGCGATTGTTGCACGCATTTTTGAAGAACATAAAGGTTCAATAAAATTAACAGACAGAAATGACGGACACAGGGGTGCGGCCGTTATCCTAACCCTACCCGTAGCAGACACAAAACCACAAGTGGAGTAAGAAATGGCATTTGAAGTCCTTGTAGTAGATGACGAAGCCGATATTCGTGAATTAGTTGGCGGCGTATTAGAAGATGAAGGCTATGTCGTAAGATATGCCGCGAATTCTGATGCCGCACTTGAAGCGTTTAAACAAAGACGCCCTGATATGGTTTTACTTGATGTTTGGCTTCAAGGTTCAAAACTTGATGGTTTGGAGATTTTATCAATAATTTCGGGGATTGATTCAAATATTCCCGTGGTTTTGATTTCTGGTCATGGGACAATTGAAACAGCAGTTACCGCGCTTAAACGCGGTGCATATGACTTTATTGAAAAGCCATTCAAGACAGAAAGATTGTTGATAATCGTTCAAAGGGCGCTTGAAACTGCGCAATTAAGAACTGAAAACATGGCTTTAAAAAGCCGCACTTTTGAAAGCGATGAATTATTAGGCAAAAGCATTTCAATGCATCATTTGCGTTCATCAATTGATAAAGTTGCGCCAATGAATTCACGCATTCTTATTTCAGGCCCGTCAGGTTCAGGTAAAGAAATTGTTGCCCGTCAAATTCACCAAAAATCACAACGTGGCAAGGGGCCATTCATTGTAATTAGCGCATCATCAATTGCCCCCGAAAGCATGGAAAGTGAATTATTTGGCGAAGAAAATGCAGAAGGCAGACCAACTAAGATTGGTGTTTTTGAACGCGCACATAACGGCACTTTGCTGCTTGATGAAGTTGCGGATATGCCATTTGAAACCCAAACAAAAATCCTAAGAGTTCTAGTTGAACAAAAATTCAAGCGCGTGGGTGGAAGCAATAATATTGATGTTGATGTTCGCGTTCTGAGTTCAACCTCACGTGATTTACGTGGGCTTATTGAATTTGGGAAATTTCGTGAAGATTTATATCACCGCCTAAATGTTGTTCCGATAAAAGTGCCAAGCCTTGCCGAAAGACGCGAAGATTTGCCACTTTTAATCGAATATTTCATTGAAAGAATTTCAAAAGCTAACGGCGTTGCAATTCGTAAATTTTCTGATGAGGCTATTGCAGCATTACAAGCTGCATCATGGCCGGGGAATGTTCGTGAATTGCGAAACCTCATTGAACGAATTTTAATTCTTTCGCCGCCAAATGAAAATGAAATGATTGGTGTGGATCAATTATCAATTGAGGGTGCGGGTCTTGGTGAACTTGCGGATAAAACAGGCCTGCATCATTTAGTTTCACTTCCATTACGTGAAGCGCGTGAAACTTTTGAACGCGAATATCTTGCAGCACAGATTTCGCGTTTTGGCGGCAATATTTCGCGCACCGCATCTTTCATTGGCATGGAAAGATCTGCATTGCATAGAAAATTAAAATCACTTTCAGTTGAGGATTTAAAATCTGGGGATTTTGAATAATGGCAAATATTGCATATGTGAATGGCGAATTCATTCCAACAGATTGCGCAAATATTTCTATAAATGACCGTGGACTTCAATTTGGCGATGCAGTTTACGAAGTTTGGGCTGTTGTAAATGGAAAATTAGTTGATGAGGAGGGGCATTTTACAAGGCTGGGCCGTTCATTAAACGAATTAGATATAAATAATATTTTCAACAAAAATTCTTTAAAAATAATATTTAGAGAATTATTGGCACGCAATCGCGTAAAAAATGGCATAATTTATTTGCAAATAAGCCGTGGAACCGCGCCACGCGACCATGCCTATGCCAAAAACCTAGTTCCTAATATTATTATTACTGCACGCCCAAAAAACTTTGCACAATTAGAAGCTAAAGCACAAAAGGGTTTTCATATCAAAATTACAAAAGATAATAGATGGGGAAGGGTTGATATTAAAACCACCAATCTTTTACCAAATGTATTGGCCAAACAAAATGCATTAGATAATAATTTTGATGATGTATGGTTTGTTGATGAAAATAATTTCATAACCGAAGGTTCGGCACAAAATGCGTGGATTATTAAAGATAAAACCATATTTACACGACCTTTATCACACGAAATATTGGCAGGAATTACACGCCAATCAGTAATAAATTTAATAAAAAAACTAAATCTAAAATTTCAAGAGCGTGCATTTAAAGTTGATGAATTATACAATTCTGACGAAGCATTTGTTACATCTGCAACATCCTTTGTAACACCTATCATTAAAGTTGATTCAAAAAATATAGGTGATGGCAAGATTGGGGAAGTTGTAAAATTGCTTAGAAAAGAATATTTGAAGCTTTGAAATTATAAATTTAATTAATATTGTAATTCTATATGCAACTTTAGCTTGATTATGTGAACAAAATTTACAATTGGTCACCTTGTCTCATTGAAATATTTTTAAAACTAGCTAATCATAAAAAAGGCCATGAAAAGGCAAATCAAAGATAAACGGGTATAAAATGTCAAACGATAAAAAACAAAATCTTCAAGATGCCTTCTTAAACGCAGTTCGTAAATCACGCACACCGCTTATGATTTATTTGATTAATGGTGTTAAACTTCAAGGCGTTGTAACTTGGTTTGACAATTTCTGCCTTCTTTTGCGCCGTGAAGGTCAAATTCAATTAGTTTATAAACATGCAATTTCAACAATTGCACCTGGCGGCCCTGTTGCTTTGTTCGACAATGATGGCCCCGAATCAGAGGATTAAATTTGTTTGAAACCAAGCCGCCCGAAGAATGGGCACTTGTTATCCACCCTGTTCGTGATGATGTTGAACATGATCGCATTCCACAATTGCGCCTTGAAGAGGCCATTGGGCTTACGCTTGCGCTTGGTATAAGAATTGCGCATTCGACAATTGAAAACATGCGCGAAATTAAGCCATCCACTTATTTTGGTAGTGGTAAAATTGAGGCTTTTGACAATATCATCGAAGAAAAAAACATTACAATTGTTGTCGTGGACGATTCTATCTCGCCTGTTCAACAACGTAATCTTGAAAAAAAGCTAAATGTAAAAGTCATTGACAGAACAGGATTAATTCTTGAAATTTTCTCTTTAAGGGCGCGCACCAAAGAAGGTAAGTTACAAGTTGAACTTGCACGGCTTTCATATGAAAAATCACGCCTTGTAAGAACATGGACCCACCTTGAACGCCAAAGGGGTGGCACTGGTAAAACCGGTGGCCCAGGTGAGCGACAAATCGAGCTTGATAGGCGTTTAATCAATAATCGCATTTTAAAACTTAAAAAAGAATTAGATGATGTACGCCGTACAAGAAGCCTGCAACGTGGTGGGCGCGAACGCGTGCCATACCCTGTAATTGCACTTGTTGGTTATACGAACGCCGGAAAATCTACATTATTCAATAAAGCCACAAATGCCGATGTTTTGGCAAAGGATATGCTGTTTGCAACCCTTGATACAACATCACGTGGTTTGAAAACTCCATCAGGGCGTGAAATTATTCTTTCTGATACTGTTGGTTTTATTACCGATTTGCCACATGAATTGATTGCCGCATTTCGCGCGACCTTAGAAGAAGTCGCTGAGGCAGATATTCTTCTTCACGTGCGCGATATTTCATCTAATGAAACACTTGCACAAAAGAAAGATGTTGATGATATTTTGGATAATATCCTTGCCGAGAAAGAATTAATTCCAGCAATCATTGAAGTTTGGAACAAAAGTGATCTTTTATCACCGGAAGAATTAGATAATGAACGCAAACTTGCCGTCGAATATCACAAACAACATGGTATAAAGTGCGTATTATTAAGCGCTGAAAACAAAACTGGCTTTAATGAATTATTTAGTGAAATAGATAAAGAATTACAAATTGGTTCAAAAACTGGTTATATTGAAATTGAGCCAAAAGATTTTGCCGCGCGCTCATGGTTATTTAAACGCGGCGCAATTTTAAATGAATATCCGCGTGAAAATGGAAATCAGATTATTCATGTTGCGCTAAACCGCATGGAACAGGCGCAATTTTTACGTAATTTCCCAAATATTCAACAAATTGATTTAGACGCGCTCACTGAGCTTGGCATCAAGCCATAGCTTTTCCATTTCTTCAAGGCTTGCATCTTTTGGGCTTTTACCTTGTTTTTCAAGTGCAATTTCGATTGAGCGAAAACGGCGTTCAAACTTTATATTGGTATTTCTAAGACTTGCCTCTGGATCAATATCAAATTTTCTTGCAAGATTTGCCAAAACGAAAAGACAATCGCCGATTTCTTCACTGATATGGGCAATATCATTTTCTTCGATTGCTTCTTTGGTTTCTTTTACTTCCTCATCAAGTTTTTCGAATATTTCATTTGCATCAGGCCAATCAAAACCAACTCGCGCCGCACGTTTTGATAATTTCCATGCACGCGATAAAGCGGGAAGGGAAATGGCAACATCGGCTAAAATGCTATTATCATTTTTAATTTTTTCTTTGCGCTCTTTAGCCTTAAGGTTTTCCCAATTTTCAATCACTTCAGCAGGATTTGTAAATTCATTTTCGCCAAAAACATGCGGATGGCGCGATATCATTTTTTCGTTTAAATCATTTACAACATCAGTGAGATTGAACATTTTGGCTTCTTGCGCCATGCGCGCGTGAAAGGCCACTTGAAAGACTAAATCACCTAATTCTTCTTTTAATGCTTTGAAATCACGCTTTTGAATTGCATCATGAACCTCGTAAGCCTCCTCAATAGTGTAGGGGGCAATAGTATCAAAATCTTGAACAATATCCCACGGGCAGCCATTATCAGGGTGTCGCAATGCCGCCATAATTTCAATTTGCCTTTTTATTGCGGCAAAAAGCTTTTCATCTTCATTTTGCATGTTTTCTAACTTTGTTTTGCAGATAATTGGCGTTGTACATCCTCAACACGGGCACGTGTTAATGGATAATTTTTCATAAGTAAAATGATAATAATATAGGCAATCGCAGGGAAACCCATAAAAATCATCTGCAGTCCATTTAACGCAAAACCGCTATTTATTGCATCTTTTGCGCTTTTAAAATCAATCATATCAAGCAAAAGATATGAAACACCAACCGAAACCGCATAGCCAGCTTTTGAAGTAAGTGTCATACAAGCAAATAATAATCCTGTTCTATCATGGCCCGATTTTAGTTTATCTTCATCGCCAACATCGCCGACCATTGCCCGTAAAAGCAAAATAGGGGCCGCATAAACAATACCCGCAAGCGCAATCATAAGTGCCGCAATTGGAAAATTACCGCTTGGCATAAAATATAAGAATGATTGCGAAATAATTGTATAAATTGCGGCAATTGCAAACGCCACATGCTTGCCAAATTTGGTAGATATAAAGGTCCATAATGGCGTAAATAAAAGGCCAATTACGAAATATATTAACATCAACGCATGTGACTGGGTATGGAAACCTTTAATGGCGCTTAAAAAGAATAAGAACATGCCGCCCGTAACACCCATTGCGAATGAAACGGTGAAATCCGATAATAAAAGCCGCCTAAAAGCGCTAATTCCAAGAAGAAGTTTTATATCGCTAAAATCAGAATGTTTTGCGGCAACATCTGGCTTTCCTTCTTTTGCAAACATGAATGAAATGATTGCGGTAAGGGGCATCATAATCATGATGAATACACCCATTGATTGTGTTCCAACCGCAGTTGTGCCGCCCATTTTTTCAACAATAACAGGTATTGCCAATACCATTAGCATCCCAATTATATTGCCAACTTGCCACAGTGAGAAAATGCGCGATCTCTCGTTATAATCATGGGACAGGGAGTTACCAACCCCAAGTTGCGCCAACATACAAATCGAAAATGCCAAATAAGAACCAATAAGTGTGAACACTAAATAATAAGGCGATGCACCCGGCTTTGCCATAAATAACATATAGACAAAAAAGGCCATAATTGGCGATCCACCAAGCAAATAAGGCGTAAATCGCCCGATTTTAGTGCTGGTTTTATCCATTAAAATGCCAAGGCCGAAATCGATAAAAACATCCAATATTCGTGCCGCCATAAATATTGTGCCGGCAACACCAAGGCTTAGGCCAACATATTCAACATAATAGGGCGGTAATTGAACAACAATTGGCAAACCAAATGCTGCCAAAGGAAGGGAGGGGGCAGAAAACGCCAATATACGGCCAAATGAAACTTTTTGTTTTGTAGGTGCTGGATTATTCAAATCATTCTCACATTTATATATAAATTGTATATAGATTAGATTCTAATTAGTTAATATAAAATATTTATTTTGTTTTCTCTTGGAAAAAGTATTTTAGTGCATGTGTAAATCCACGTGGTGCAATCGTATTGTGATCCTCATCATTCAATACTTCGGATTTGATTTTCAATGATGGATATTTGCGCTCGATAAGGATTTTTTCAAAATCATATGTATCAGTAACCATATTATATCGATTAGGGTCTTTGGGGTCGCCAAGACCTGCTTGTTCATATTCACCAATAAACATGAAAACATTTGCATTTAAGTCTGTATTATTTTTTGAATATTCTTCTTCGCGTTTAAATGTATAACGATCATCATACCAAAGCGATGGGCTTCCTAGAATATAGCCACTAAAAAGACTTGGGTCATTTAACATTACATTTGCACCAAATAATCCACCATATGAATGGCCTGCATAGACACGTCTTGCCGGGTCGGATCTATATTTTTTTTCAACAAATGGAATAATTTCAGATTTTATATATTCCATATAATGTTTTGCACCGCCATAAATTGCCTTTGGCGGGGCATCAATTGCACCTTTTGTTGTTGGCGTATAATCACGGCGACGGCTTAGGCCACCATCTTCACCTTTATTATAAGAAAGCCCGATAAGAATAAAATCTTCAAGGCCATTAACACGGCGTCTTAATTGATTAATAATTGGAAACGCATAGTTTGCATCGGTAACATAAAGCGTTGGATATTTTCTATCCTGATTGCGTGTATATGATGACGGAAGACTAACATAAATTTGATAAGTGCGGTTGGATAGAGGGTCAGCAATATCCCAAACCTGTGAGCCTATGACTTCAAATGGCAAACCTTGACCACGCTGTGCATTGATAATAGCGGGTTTATTTTCTTCGGTTGATATAGTTTCGCAGCCAGTGACAATTAAAGCAAATGCACTTAGCAAAAATATTTTTCTATACATATCTATTATCCAACCTAAGGGCTTGAAAGGGCGTATAATTTACAAATATATCAAGGGTGTCAAGGATATAAGTATTAAGCTATTCGCATAAGCTATATTATGGGACAAATCCCATAATATAATAATAATTTTATTGTCTAGGTGTTTTATATTCTCATATGGTTTGTTGACGAAATTTTGGCGTGCGTTAAAGTGTTTGTATGACTGAAATTCCAAAAAATGTCGATTTGCAGGCTTTAAGCGCTTATAAAAAAATGAAATCCCTCGCAACTGGATTGTTTGTTTTGATGGTTTTTGTTTTTATTATTGCTAAAATATTTGAAACAAAATTTACGTGGGTTTCTTATATTCGTGCATTTGGTGAAGCTGCTATGGTTGGCGCTTTGGCTGATTGGTTTGCTGTTACCGCTTTATTTCGCCACCCCTTAGGATTACCAATCCCACATACCGCTATTATTCCAAATTCAAAAGATAGAATCGGCACTGGCCTTGGGAATTTCATATCACGCAATTTCCTCCAACCTGATCAGGTAAAGCGCAGGCTTGAAAATATTGACCTTGGCAAAGGAATTTCTGATTTTCTTTTTGATGATGAAAAACGAATAAAATTTAGTGAGGCCTTTGCAAAAGCACTTCCAAGAATTTTTAGTCTTTTAAAAGATGGCCCTATAATGGACTGGCTACAATCATCTATTAAAACAAGGCTACAATCTTCTGATTTTGCTACATTTTTTGCAGATGGAATAAAATTATTAACCGAACAAAAAAGACACGTTAAAATCATTGATTTAATAATTTTCCATGCCGACCTTGCACTTGCAAATTACGAACCAAAGTTTCGTGAAAAAGTAAGTGAGAATACAAATTGGCTGCCAAAATTGTTTTCTGTTGATGACACTGCCTCTAATGCATTGATTAATGCACTCAAAAACTCACTGCATGAAGCATCAAACGATCCAAATCATGAATTAAGAAACTCTATAAACAATGCCATAAGTCACTTTGAACAAAATCTACGTAATGATGATGAATTACGCGCGCAAATTAAATCATGGCAAGATGAAATCATTAATCACCCGCAGATAAATGAATATATTAACGGACTTTGGCAATCGATTAAATCAAATCTAAGCAATATGGGGACAGAGCGCCAAGAAAACCTTGTAAAAGCCATTGATAATGCCCTTAAGAATATTGCAACCAGCCTTGCCAATAATGATGAACTTCGCGCCGCAATTGATGAAAGGCTTAAAATTTGGGCCGTTGAGCTTGCAGCTGCGCAAGGTAATGAAGTTGGCCGCATGGTTGCCGACACAATTAAATCATGGGATGCCACAACAGTTGTAACGCAAATTGAAACCGCTGTGGGGCGTGATTTGCAATATATAAGGATAAATGGAACCGTGATTGGCGGCCTTGTTGGCCTTATAATTCACATAATTTCGAATTTAATATTCAAATAATTATGCTTCAATTACCATGCCGTCGAATGCCGGAAACACACCTTCTGGTAATTGGTTTTTCAAAATATTATAATCAAGATCGATGTGCATATTGGTAAGAATTGATTGCTTTGGTTTTAACATTTCAATCCATTCCAATGTTTGTTCAAGATGTGCATGTGTTGGATGTTTTGAATAACGCAGGCAATCGATAATTAAGATATCCAAATATTCCAAATATTTCATGCTGTCGGCGGGAATTTCATTAACATCATTGCAATAAGCAATATTATCAAATCTAAAACCTGCACACTCAATATCACCATGTATAAGTTTTATGGGGGTAAAATTTAATTTACCACCTTCCCCAACAATCGTAAATTCGGTACCATAATTGGGAAGTAGTTTTGGGTTTAATAGTGATGGATAATTTGGTTTTTCATGGCCGTGGAAAATATAACCAAAACGCTCAATTAAAATATCACGTGTTGGATGATTAAAATAAGCATCAATCCTTTGACCACGACGATAAACAATTGCCCTTAAATCATCAATTCCATGTGTTTGGTCCGCATGATCATGTGTAAAAAGCACGGCATCCAAATCTGTAATTTTTGCATTTAATAATTGGGCGCGCAAATCAGGTGATGTATCAATTAAAACCCTTGTATATCCATTTTCATCATCAGTTTTTTCAACCAAAATTGAACAACGCGTGCGATAGTTTTTTATTTCATTCGGATCGCAAACACCAAAATTACCATCTATACGCGGCACACCACCAGAGGATCCACATCCCAATATAGTAATTTTCAAACTCATTGCGTTTTCGCTTTTTTAAACAATCTAAAAAAGTTGGAATCAACTATATCAATTAAATCATCGCATTCCATATTAAAATATTGCGCCATAAATTGTGCAATATATTTAATGAATAAAGGTTCATTCCTTTGTCCACGCATTGGAATTGGTGCAAGATATGGGCAATCCGTTTCTAATAAAAGCCTATCTTTTGGTATAATTGCCGCGTTTTCACGAACATCAATTGCATTTTTAAACGTTGCAATACCAGATATTGAAACAAATGCCCCAATTTCCAGCATTGATTTAAGCAATTCAGTGCCCGATGTATAACAATGCATCAAAAGTGGAAACTCTTTTTGGCGCATTGCATTGGTAAGAATAGAATTTGTTATTTCATCGGCAAGTCTTGTATGAACAATCAACGGCAATTGGCAATTTTGTGCCGCCTCTATATGGGTTTCAAAGACTTTAATTTGTTCATCATGTGGGCTTAAATTATAATGGAAATCAAGGCCACATTCACCAATACCAATGACTTTATCCTTTTGCGAATATGAAACCAAATCAGCCGAAGAAAGATCAAGATGGTCTTTCGCTTCGTGTGGATGCGCGCCAATCGACATCCAAAAACTTGGCTTATTTTCAATTATTTTCATTATTTTTTCGCGATTTTCAAATTTATCGCAAATTGTAAGCATACCATGAATATCGCCATCTCTCGCACGGCTTAAAACTTCTTCTAAATCATTTTCATAAAGATGGTGGTGAAGGTTTACATGTGTGTCTATCATCGCGCTATTTGTGCCTTAATTTGGTTGAAGGCTTCAATAATTGCCGTTGATTTATCTAGTTGATTTGCAACTTGTTGCTTTAATGAAGCAATATTTTTCCATGCATCATATATTTTTGGCAAATTCACCTGTCCAAATAGACGCGCCATATTCGCACTTTCACCAGGTGATATTTCACTTATTTCCAAACCCATTGAGGCACTTGCAGCACGTGAAAGCCAATTTTCGATTATTGCCATCACAATTTCAAATTTTTCAATATCATTTCCAAGCTTGCTTGCTTCGATAATTGATGAAATTGTGGGGTTTGGCATGGTTTCAAGGGCGCGCGATATAATTTTATAAGTATTTTCAATGTCAAAATTTTCAAGAACTTTAACACGACCAACACAACCCTGTGACAAAACTAAATTTGCATCATCGATTCGAGGGAAATGACTTTTCATATTTTCATTTGATAATGGTTCAAGCCCCAATAAACGGCAACGCGAGCGAATGGTTGGCAGAACCCGCCCAAGTGAATTTGCTAAAAGTATGATAATTGCCCCTTTTGGTGGCTCTTCTAGCGTTTTTAGCAAGGCGTTAGATGATGCTTCATTCATTTCATCGGCACAATCAATAATTGCCACGCGCCTCCCTAATGAATTGTTTGCACGTAAATCAAACATCGAAATTAATTCACGAATTGCGTGAATACTTATAACACTTTTGACCTTTTCATCCTGTGGGCAGTATCGTGTTGCAACACGCAAATCTGGGCAGGAATTTTGGGCAATGTTTTGGCAAATTGGGTCACTTTCATATGATGCAAGTGGGCTTTCTTGTGATGGTTTTGCACCTAAATATCGCCTTGTAAATCTATATGCTAATGTTGCTTTACCAATGTTTTTTGCGCCATGAAATAACCATGCATGATGCATTCTTTCGCCATTTAAAGCTTCAAATAATGCGATTTCTGCATTCTCATTTCCAATGAATTCATAATTTTCACGTGGGTGAATTGTTGAATTTGCTTGGTCGGGTGCATTCTCAACCATTTTTATCACCCTGAAGTGATTTTATATATTTAATCGCTTGGCTAAAAACTTCTTCCTTCGTCATACTCGCATCAATGATTTTGCAGCGTTTTGGTTCTTTTTTTGCGATATTTAAGAAATTTTGGCGAAGTTTTTCATGAAATTCAATTTTTTTGGCTTCAAACCTGCCTTCATCATCATTGCGTGCATTGGCTCGGGCAAGGCCAATTTTTACGTCAATATCCAAAATAAGGGTTAAATCAGGAAGGCATTGACCAACAATATTTTCTTCAAGGCAATTAATAACATTATTTTCGTGTAACCCTAATTCACCTTGATAGGCGCGGGTTGAATCAAAAAACCTGTCACTAATAACGATTTTCCCATCAGATAATGCAGGCTTTATAACGCGTGTTATGTGATCTTCACGTGCCGCATAAAAAAGGCAGATTTCACTCATCGCGTTCCAGCGATTAGCACTTCCTTTTACTAATAAATCACGTATTGCCTCCGCTCCCTCTGTGCCGCCAGGTTCACGGGTTAAAATTACTTGATACCCATTTGATACGAAATAATCGTTTAAACTACGAATAAGCGTGGATTTACCAGTGCCTTCGCCGCCTTCAAGCGTGATGAATAGGGGTGACTTTTGCATAACCTTTTTTCAGATTATTTTCACCCAAGGTCAAGCGAAAATGTGGCAATGATTATAGGCTAGCCAAAATTGAATTATAATCAATTTTCTCTTTCTTAGCTGGTTTAACAAAGTTTACATTCTCAATATTAGTTACACTATTGGTTATATTGGCTATGCTATTTTGTGAAATAGGTGCTTTGTTTTTAGCTTTTACAGGTTGAGCTTCTTGATTTGATGCAAATTGTGTCGGTGTATCATCAGATTTTTGATTAATTTTTGGATTAAGCTTATTTAGCGCAAATTGTTGAACTGGCTTAGTCGCAGGCGGCGGCGCATATCCCACATATCTTACACGGACTTTAGCTTTTGAATTAAAACCTAAAAGATTGGCGGCCTTTTGCGAAACACCAAACATACAGTTTTTTGTATATGGCCCACGGTCATTTACGCGTGCAATTATTGAATTATTATTTTCAAGATTGGTAATTTCAACCATTCCAGGCATTGGCAAAGTTGGGTGCGCAACACTTACAGCATTATTGTCAAAGACTTCGCCATCTGCGGTTAGGCGACCCTGAAACTCTTTTTTATAAGCACAAGCATTACCAGTTTCATTGAAATCATCTTCAATGTTTGGAATATACCAAATTCCATTAACTTGATATGGTGCACCAACTTTTTGCCATGCGGCAACACCAGTTGGGGCATTGGTTTTTTGAACAAAATTGCCATTAACAGATTTATTGCTTTCAAGACCTAATTCTGAATTCATCTGTGCAAGAGTTACAAATTCAGATTTTTTGCTTGATGCTTTTGTTAATTTTATCTGTTGTGGTAAAGTTTTTTTGATTACTTTTGTCGTCTCAATATTTATAGGCGCACTTTTATTAACTTGTGTTTTTGTAATTACTTTTTTTGATATAATTGGTTCGTTAGACGCAGCCTCTGATGAATTATCATTATTTTTTTGTGATTTTGCGTAAGAAAGCTCAATCTTTGAGGTTGCATTCGCCTTAGCATTCATTCCAAATAACAAAGCAATAGCAATCAAAGAAGATAGAATCTTCCCTTTTTCTAATTTCACCATTCTGGTTCCCACCGTTTTATACCGTTTTGTGACAATTCTTTGCCTTAGGGGATGCCCTCCCCTTATATTTGAATTGTTATAAAATGAAAAGTTAAAGGCAGGGCTTCAAAAATAGATTGGATTTTATTTAAATTTTCTATTTTTAGCCGAAATATGTTATAACATATTGATATAATACGATATTTACTATGTGCTTGACTAAATACAAACTTCACATAACATATAGAAACCCATTAGAAACTTAAACAAGGGTAATAAGGTTGGAACGCAATATTCATCATAGTGCAATGGTTATAAATACCATTCAATCGCCTAGTAGTGCGGTTAATTCGCCTATTGCCGCTTCGTGGTTTCGTTCTGCAATGAAATTTGGGTTAAATCCTGAAATTAGCCGCAAACAAGATTTAATGCTTGGTTCTGAACTAGCGGTTGAACGCGATAAGCATGGTGCTTTGCTTGCTGTTGCGCGCCCTATTTTGGATAATGTTTTTCGTTCCGTTGGCGGAACTGGCTGCTGTGTAATCCTTACATCTTGTGATGGTCTTATATTGGAAAGTCGCACAAGTGCCGCAGAAGCAGATGATTTTGAGGATGCAAGATTAACCCCCGGTGCAAATTGGAGTGAGGCAAAAGAAGGCACAAACGGCATCGGAACCTGCCTTATTGATGAGCGCCCAGTTACAATCTATCGCGATCAACATTTTTACGAAAAAATATTGGAATGTCGTGTGTTGATGCGCCTGTTCGTGACCATCGTGGTCGGTTACTTGCCGCACTTGACGTTTCCACCTGTCGCCAAGATCATGATAAAGCGATTTTAGGTCTTATATCATCCATTGTTACTGATGCGGCCCGAAAAATAGAGGGTGATTATTTTCGGCAAGCATTCCCACGCGCGCGAATCGTTCATGCTGGAAACGCAAGTGACCAAGCCCCTGCCCTTTTAGCTGTTGATAATGATGATTTGGTAATTGGTGCCACACGCGCAGCAAGGCGTATGTTTGGCCTTGATGATTTAATGATTGCCAGCACTTTGCCAGCGCGCGATATTTTGGGCGCAACCTCCGTATCACAAGAGCTTTTGGAAAGTGAGCGCTCGGCATTAAGACGCGCCCTTGCCCGCACCGAAGGCAATGTTTCAGAAGCAGCAAAACAATTAGGTATTGGACGTGCTACTTTTTATCGCCGCATGAAGCGTTGCGGCATTGATTAATGCTTATTCGCATAAATAGGGCGCGTTTTTGCATAGATTATCAGTTAAAATTACCTAGATAACTTATTGTTTATATTTGGTTTTATCGCACAGTGTCTCACACTTGAGACACTTTTAAAAATCATAATCTGTCACCCATCTTTAAAACTTAATCACTTTCTATATCCTTTTATTACGTCACGAGAGACATTGTGACTAATAATATTTACTAGGGAGTAAACCATGAGTGACCTAAACAAACCGCCATTTAAGGCGCGTTACGAAAATTTTATTGGTGGCAAATGGACGCCGCCAAAAGCAGGCAAATATTTTGATAATATTACGCCTATGACCGGCAAAAAAATCTGTGAAGTTCCACGCTCTGATGCTTCTGATATTGAATTGGCATTAGATGCAGCACACGCAGCGAAAGATGCATGGGGTAAAACTTCAATTGCAGAACGTGCCAATATTTTGAATAAAATCGCAGATAGACTTGAAGCAAATCTAGCACTTGTTGCAACTGCTGAAACTTGGGATAATGGTAAGCCAATACGTGAAACTATGGCGGCGGATATTCCATTGGCAATTGACCATTTCCGTTATTTTGCAGGTTGTATCCGCGCAGAAGAAGGTTCAATCGGTGAAATTGATCATGATACTGTTGCTTATCACTTCCGTGAGCCTTTGGGTGTTGTTGGTCAAATTATTCCATGGAACTTCCCTATTTTGATGGCTGCTTGGAAAGTTGCCCCTGCACTAGCTGCTGGAAACTGCATCGTTTTGAAACCAGCAGAACAAACGCCAGTTGGTATTTTGGTTGTTATGGAATTAATCCAAGATTTATTGCCACCAGGCGTTTTGAACATCGTAAATGGTTTTGGTCTTGAAGCTGGTAAACCACTTGCAACCAATAAACGTATCGCAAAAATTGCATTTACAGGTGAAACAACTACTGGTCGCTTGATTATGCAATATGCATCTGAAAACCTTATTCCTGTTACATTGGAATTGGGCGGCAAATCACCAAATATCTTCTTCAAAGATGTTGCCGAAGCTGATGACGCATTCTTTGATAAAGCGATTGAAGGCTTTGTTCTATTTGCCCTTAACCAAGGCGAAGTATGCACCTGCCCTTCACGCGCATTAATCCATGAGGATATTTATGATAAATTTATGGAACGTGCTTTGAAACGCGTTGAAGCAATCATTCAAGGAAGCCCACTTGATTCATCAACTATGATTGGTGCGCAAGCTTCTTCTGAGCAAAAAGAAAAAATCATGTCTTACTTTGACATCGCACGTCAAGAAGGCGCACAAATTCTTATTGGCGGCGAAGCAAACAATCTTGATGGCGATTTAGCAGGTGGTTTCTATATTAAACCAACCGTAATCAAAGGCCATAATCGCATGCGCGTATTCCAAGAGGAAATCTTTGGGCCAGTTGTTTCAGTAACAACATTCAAAACCGATGAAGAAGCTTTGGAAATTGCGAATGATACACTTTACGGTCTTGGCGCTGGTGTTTGGTCACGTGATGCAAACACTTGCTATCGTTTTGGTCGCGCAATTCAAGCGGGCCGCGTATGGACTAATTGCTATCATGCATATCCTGCTGGTGCTTCATTCGGTGGCTATAAACAATCTGGTATTGGTCGTGAAACCCATAAAATGATGTTGGATCATTATTCGCAAACCAAAAATATGTTGGTTAGCTATAATCCAAACAAATTGGGCTTCTTCTAAAAAGTCGTTTTGCCATTGGCAATTACGAAGTGTGATAAGCAATTGATTAGTAATAACAATTGCCGCGGGCTAATTTTCCGCAACTAAATTAGCCCGCTTTTCACTTAATTTAAAACAAATCCGACAGGGGAAAAATATGAAAAAAACTATTATTGCACTAAGTGCAATTGCGAGCGTGTGCGCTATGCCTGCGTTTGCACAAGACATGACACCAAAATTTTCAGGCAGTGTAACACTTGCAAATGATTATATTTGGCGCGGCGCAACACAAACCGACAATAAAGCTGCGGCATTCCTTGCTGGTCAAGCTAATATTGGTAATTTTTATGTTGGCGTTGGAACTGAAAACGTTGATTTTGGTGGCATCAATCAAGAATATGATATTTGGGGCGGTTATGTTGCCAAACTTGGCGAAAAAACTTCACTTGATATTGGTTTTGTTCGTTATGGTTATGTTGATGCGCCTACTGATATTGATACAACTGAATTAAAAGCGGCACTTACACAAACAATTGGTAAAGGCTCACTTACTGGTTCTATTTATACAACATCAAATTTCTTTGGTTCTAAAAAGTCGGCTACATATTATGAAGTTGCTGGCTCAACTAATCTAAATGATAAAGTTTCATTGAGCGGTGCATTAGGGCGTCAAACTGTTGAAGGCTCTGGCGGCGACTATAATACATGGAATCTTGGCGTTGGTTATTCAATCAATAAAAATGTTGGTTTGGATTTCCGATATCATGATGCTGAAGATTTAGACTCTGCTTTTGTAGCGTCTGTTAAATTTTCATTCTAACCCTACACTGCCCCGAAGTTATCTTCGGGGCTTTTTTTATTGTTTTAATCACAAAATTTGGATAAATTTTTATTTCGTGAGGTTCAAATGGATATTGTACGTGTAAAAGCTACGGATGCGGCATTAGAATTAATAAATGAAATTAAAAAAGATTATCCACAAATCTTATTTCATCAATCTGGCGGCTGTTGTGATGGTTCAAGCCCAATGTGTTATCCTGCCGATGATTATCGGGTTGGTTCAAATGATGTTAAATTGGGTGAAATTGGCGATGTTCCTTTTTACATTTCCGAAAGCCAATTTGATGTTTGGAAACATACGCAATTGATTTTAGATGTTGTTCCAGGGCGCGGCGGAATGTTCTCGCTTGAAAATGGCCGTGAAAAAAGGTTTTTAACCCGTTCTAGAATGTTTGAAGATAATGAATTAGAAGCACTTGGAATTGATAAGCCGAATGGCTCAATTATTAGCTGTTCTATATAAAAAAATTTAAAAAAAGCCCCGATTATTCGGGGCTTTTTCTTTATTAGAATTGTTTTCTTATTCCTAATTGAACACTTTGGTCTGAACCAGATCCATTACTTTGATGGTTCTGATATTCAAGCCTTATTGATAAATCATCACCATACAATATCTCAGTACCAAATCCTAATAAGAATTGTGATCTAGAAATTCCAGTAAGTGGAATTGAGCTTTGTGGTCCAGATATCTGGTCGTAATAAACAACGCGGGCATCTGTATTTTGTTCCAAATCATATTGATATTCAAATCTAAACATTGGCAAAACTTGACCCCAATCACGATTAATCTGTGTTGTGTATCTTGTACCCAATGTTAGTGAAGAGAAATCAATTTTCTGGTCATAATATTTTAGATCAAAAATTGAACCACTTTTTTCAACATAAGCATCAAGCGTAGCACGTGTTAAATCAAGGCGTGTATAAGGCGTGAATTGCCAATTTCCTTTATCAATATCCGCGCCCGCAGAAACCGATGCTATATATTGATTACCAGAACGATTTGATTTGATGATTGAACCATTTGAGGTCACATATCTATCGATATCAAAGTCCAATGTCTGATAACCGCCAAGCCAATCAATATAGAATATTTTTCCTAATTTATGGCTACCATATAAAGCGATTGTTTTTGCTTCACCGCGAGTTTTAGAGCCATTGGTTCCAATGTCTGTATTATCGTGACCGAAACCAAAACCAAAGCCTGCGGCAAAATCATTGTTAAATCGACGGTCGGCACCAAATGAGATACCTTCTGATTTAAACTCTTGCTTGCTTGCGCCTGCAATACCTAAATCGTCACCAAATCTGATATTACCATTTGCCCAAACTGACCAAATTGATGTTGAGCCATCAGCGCCACCTTGGTTTTTATCATTTGATGATTTTTTAGAATTTCCAGCAACATTCGCAGAATAAGAATTAGAAACTGCTTTCTGACAACCAGAATTATTCAATACCGCAACAGGCGTAAAGCAATATCTATTCGAGCTTAGGCTTAGTGAATTATCAAAACCGCCGCTGCTTGAATTATGTAATTTTTCAAGCCTTGAGGTAAAGTTATTGATTTGCACCGAACCGAAGCGTTTTGTCGAACTTGTTTGCGCTTGTACGATTGCACGAACCTGTGCGTCATTCACAGGATTTGGCCTTGCGATAACGTCCATATTATATATCACACTTGCACTTGCTTGTGTGCCACCTGAGCTATCAGTTACAGTAAGCGTAAAGTTTGCTGCACCTGAAGAAGTTGGAGCCCCACTAATTACGCCGCTTGTAGCATTTAATGACAATCCACTTGGTAATGCACCCGAAGTAATTGCAAAACTATAAGGGGCAACGCCACCTGAAACACTTATGGTTTGATTATAATCAATCCCTTGCGCCCCATTTGGTAGCGAAGTTGGTGTTATAGTTAGGGTTGCGACACCAATGTTAATTGTCAAATTAGCTGTTCCAGTTTGACCATTTGCATCGCGTGCCAAAATTACAAAATTAAATGCACCAACACGTGTAGGCGTACCTGTGATTTGACCACTAGTTGAAAGCACTAATCCAGTTGGTAATGCACCACTTGAAACGCTGTAAGTATATTGGCCAATACCACCAGATGCACTTAGAGTTGCAGAATAAGCAATGCCTGACACACCCGCAGCAGGGCTCGTTGGCGTTATTGCAATTGTTGGTGCAGCAACGTTCAAAGTATAATTATTTTGAACAGAGAATGGTGCACCACTTCCAGTCGAGCCTGTATCAGTTGATTTAATCGCAAAGCTGAAGCTTCCGCTTTGTGTTGAACTTCCCGATAATAGACCACTATTTGAATTTAGGCTTATCCCATTTGGCAATGTTCCAATTACGGAATATTGATAAGGGCCAATACCACCACTTGTTGCAAAGCTTTGTGAATATGGGCTTGCATAAGTAGCATTCAAACCACCCGCACTTGGCGATAATACAAGGTCAGGCGCACCAATATTTAGTGTAAAGTTTTGTGAAACATTAAACGGACCATTTCCTGATGAACTATCACTTCCACTAACACCAATTGTGAAACTACCTTGTGCGCTTGGTTTACCACTAATTGTTACACTATTGCTTGTAGATGCAGTTTGCGTCAGGCCAGCAGGTAATCCAGTAATTGAATAATTATTATACGGCCCAAATCCACCCGCAAAGTTGAAAGTTTGCGTATAATCTTGACCAACATTTATGTTTAACACACTCGCCGCACTAATTGTTAGCGTTGGATTGGTAACATTAATGTTTACAGTTGCACTACTAGAAGTTCCTGTGATGTTTGAAGCATTATAGCTAAAGCTATCTGCACCCGCATAACCTTGATTTGGTGTATAGGTAATACTTGTACCACTTACTTGTGCACTTCCATGCGTTGGTGGGGTAACAATCGAAACGCTTGATGCTGCACCGCCACTTAAATTAAGGCTTATGTTATTTGCATTGCTGCCATATCCTACACTTTGTGTGACATTGCCAACGATTGGTGCCTGTTCAAGAATTTGAAGGCTAAATACCCTTGACGCAGAATATGGGCCCGTTCCTGTACTATTATCTCTCGCATTTATTGTGAAAGTGAAGGTTCCAAACGCTGTTGGTGTTCCCGATAATGTTCCACTTTTTGAAAGCAACATACCAGTTGGCAAAGCACCCGCACTTATTGAATAAACATAAGGCGCAGTTCCACCAGTCGCAGAATTAATAGCAGAATTATAGGCTTGGTATTGTGTACCCACTGGCAAATTAGTAGCAGGAAGGACAATAGTTGGCGCCGCAATATTAATTGAATAAGATTGACTTGCACTAAAATTACTTTCGTCTGTTGCGCTTATTGTGAAATTAAAATTACCACCCTCTGTTGGTGTTCCACTTAATGCACCCGCACTTGATAGTGTTAATCCATTCGGAATAGTGCCAGCTGTACGTGTATAATAATATGCACCAATCCCACCACTTGCACTTATGGTTTGCGAATAGCTTGCCGCAACTGCACCATTTGTAAGGCTTGCAGGGGTAATTGAGATTGTTGGCGCATCTACATTAAGGACAAATGCCTGCCCTATTGTATATGGGCCATTTCCA
>CAZKYS010000015.1:0-30113 GCA_964557085.1 uncultured Caulobacteraceae bacterium | reverse complement strand
CGGAAATAAAGCATGACGCATTATCAAATAAATGACGTCGCCCAAATGAAAATGTAAGTTCGCTAATCTGTAACATGCCACCCCTTTAGGGGAGGGGGCAGGATTTGTCACCATTTCTAATGCAAAAGAACAATTTGCCATATTGTAATTTTAAAAAAGCCTCTTAAGTTCGAAAAAATCGAACAAAGGAAATTTATATGTCTGTTGATGCGCTTTTTAAACCATTTGAGCTTAAAACAATTAAATCTAAAAACCGTGTTGTAATGGCGCCAATGACGCGAACCATGTCGCCAAATGGTATTCCAACCGATGATGTCGCAACCTATTATGAAAAACGCGCAAAAGGTGGGATTGGTTTAATCGTAACCGAAGGCACGGTAATTGATCGCCCTGCTTCAAAAATGACATCCGATATTCCAAATTTCTTTGGTGATGCATTGCCACATTGGAAAAAAGTGGTTGATAGGGTTCATGCGGCGGGCGGGCAAATTGCGCCGCAAATCTGGCACGTTGGCAATGTTGGCATGTATAAAGGTTGGGAACCAACACCAATCGACAGTCCATCTGGCTATATTAATGCCGAAACCAAAAATGCCGAACCAATGAGCGAAGAAGCCATTGCCGATACAATTGCCAAATTTGCGCAAAGTGCAAAAGCGGCCAAAGATTTGGGCTTTGATGCCATCGAATTACACGGCGCGCATGGTTATTTGATTGATCAATTCTTCTGGAATGGCCTTAACAAGCGCACCGACAAATGGGGCGGCGCAACAATCAAAGAACGCAATGCCTTCGCCGAAGCGGTGGTCAAAGCCTGCCGCGAAGCGGTTGGAGATGATTATGCAATCATTATTCGTATAAGCCAATGGAAACAGCAAGATTATAATGCGCGCATCGCAACTAATCCGGATGAAATGACTGAATGGCTTGGCGGTTTGGTTGATGCCGGTGCAGATGTGCTTCATTGTTCACAGCGCCGCTATTGGGAACCTGAATTTGATGGTTCGGATTTAAACTTTGCAGGTTGGGCAAAAAAACTTATTGGCGCGCCGACAATTTCGGTTGGCTCGGTTGGCCTTGATGGCGAATTCCTTGGTGCATTCAGGGGGCAGGGTTCAAATGTTGCAGGCATTGAAAACTTGCTTGAGCGCATGGAAAAAGATGAATTCGACATGATAGCCGTAGGCCGCGCCCTAATCACCGACCCCGATTGGTTGTTAAAAATCAAAGAAGGCAGGTTGGATGAGTTAAAACCATTTGATAGACGCGATTTGGCTAGTTTGTAGAGAATTTCAAAGGCAAAAGTAATTTTTCAATTTTATCGTTGAATCTATCGGTACTTTCATTATAAATCCCTTGAAGGCTTGGTGAGTCAATGTAAAATTGTAATATTAAATCCTTTAAATCTGAGCTATAATTACTTTCCTCTTCTAGGAAGTTTTTTTGCATTTCAAAAATTTCATCATACTGCTCAGGTAAAAAATTATTATCGTATAAAAACTCTTTTACTAAAGGCATCATTTCATTTTCTAAAATCTGATATGATTCTATAAGTGAATTAGTGAATGAAAAATATGACCTATTGCTACTTCTACTTTTTATTGAAGGTGGAGAAATAGGAATGCAAATTTTATTAGTTTGAAACGGTTGAAATAATGAAAAAGTAAGTCCCCTATGCGTGAAAGCATTTCTTAATTCTCTTAAGTAATAATAATTATTACCATTGTTGTTGCAATTGCCATGTCTACTTAAATTTAATTTCAAGCGCTCTATCATGGGCGTTTTAGATTTATTGTAAATTTCAATTTCTTTTTCGCTACACAAGTCTAAAACAGAAAATGTACATATTAAGTAATTTGCGTAATCTTGTGAAATTATAAATGGATTTACAAATCCATAATGCTGAAGAATTCTTTCTTCCGCGATTTTTCTGCCCTCTAAGTACACCTGTAGTGTTTTGCTAACAAAATTCAAAAATTTGACGCCTATTTTTAAAATAGTTTAAATATTATAATTTTGTGTAATTTTCAAACCCTCCAATGCCCTATCCCTCGCAAATTTGTGGTCGACTATTGGCAATGGGTAATTGCGGCCTAGAATTACATTTGCCGATTTCAAAACTTCGGTTGGCGCATCTTTTGGAAAGTGGATAAATTCATTGGGAAGCTCTGCCAATTCAGGAACCCATTTGCGCACATATTCGCCGTTTGCGTCAAACTTCTGTCCCTGCATTATCGGGTTGAAAATCCGAAAATAGGGGGCGGCATCACAGCCGCAGCCTGCAACCCATTGCCAGCCTGCGCTATTATTGGCTAAATCGCCATCTAATAAACAATCCCAAAAATATTTTGCACCATCTTGCCAAGGTATCATTAAATGTTTGACCAAAAATGATGCCACAATCATGCGAACGCGATTGTGCATATAGCCTGTTTGCCATAATTGGCGCATTCCAGCGTCAACAATTGGATAACCTGTTTGCCCTTTTTGCCATGCTTTGAGGGATTTTTCGTCAGATATCCAAGGGAAATTCTCAAATTGGCTTTTAAGTGGGCGATTTGGCATTTTTGGATGGCGTGAAAGCAAATGATACGAAAATTCGCGCCACCCAATTTCAGCCAAAAATTTATAATAATTGTCAATTGGTTTGGGGCAGATTTCATGAATTTTTGCCCAAATCTGTGCGGGGCTTATTTCACCAAACCTTAAATGGGGCGCAAGGTAAGAGGTTGAATTTTGTGATGGAATATCACGCCCATTTGAATAATTTTCAATGCGCGGCAAAAATTCTTCAAGGCGTTGATGCGCCGCTTTTTCACCAATATTACGTGCAAAGCCACCCGTCCAATCGGGTTTTTTGGGTAAAAATTCCCAATCATCCAAATTATCGCTTTCAATACCTTCAATGCTTTCGAACGATGGCGGCGCACCAATCGGTTTGCGAACTTGGTCTGATGAAAAAACGGCCTTAAAAAATGGGGTGTAGATTTGAAAATCATTGCCCGATTTATTCTTAAGCCTTTCAGGTTCAATCAATAAATTGCCCGCAAAGCGTTTAAATTCAATGCCTTCATCATTACAAATTTCGTGTAAATCACGTTCTAAATCTGCCGCCCAAGGTTCATAGTTCCGAAGGGTATAAATTGATTGCGCATTATATTTTTTGGCAATTTCAAGCAAATTCACAATCGTATTGCCGCGCCTTAAAACCAGATTTGGTAAATCTTGTTTTAGTGCAAGCAATGTATGATGCAGCCAATATTTTTGCGCCGCCCCATAATCCCATTCGCCCATTGCATTGGCATCATAAATGAAAATTGGAATTATTTTTGCGCTAGATTCATTTGTTGGTTGCGTTTCTTGTCCAAAAACCGCTTCACACTTTTTGGGAAACGCTCCGCTTTGCGCGGCATTGAATAAAGCGGGGTGGTCGCAAATTCGCAAATCATTGCGAAACCAAACAAGAATAGGTTTATCAGACATTTTAGTTATACGAATTTATGCGCATTTTGGATTATGCATTGCCTGTATTAATACTAAGGCGGCGTGGATCAATCCCCAATTGTTTTAGGCTTTTTTCCCATTTAGTTTCAAAATCATCGGTTGAGAAAATAATATCATTATCAGCATCACCAACAAGCCATGAATTGGCGATAATCTCCCCCTCTAATTGTCCGGGGCCCCAACCTGAATAGCCAAGGGCGACAATCAAATTATTTGGCCTATTGCCATTGCCAATTTCACCAAGGATTTCTTTTGAAACACTCATGGCAACTAAATCATTGATTTTAACCGCGCCATTTTTATCCCAATCCATCGAATGAAGAATAAAGCCGCGTTCGGGCTGACATGGCCCACCTTCTAGGACTGGTGCATTTGGGGTGTTATCTTTGGCCTCAAAACCTAAATCACCCAATAATTTGTTTAAAGTAAAGTCAGGAACGCTTTTATTAAGAACAATTCCAAGCGCGTGTTCATCGTCATGATCGCAAACCAAGATTATTGAATGGAAAAAGCGTTTATCTTCCATGCTTGGGCTTGCTATTAAAATTCGACCAGTCAAAAATTCGCTCATAAATTTACTTTTCCACAAATTTTAATTTTGACAATAGTTTAGTTTAGATTTAATCACGCAAAAATAATATAGAGGTTATGATGACAATTAAAATAAATGACCAAATCCCTGATGTGAATATTAAAATCGCCACAAATGATGGGCCACTTCCAGCCAAAACCTCTGAAATTTTTAATGGTGAAAAAGTTGCTTTATTTGCTGTTCCGGGGGCGTTTACGCCAACATGTTCTGCAAAACATCTTCCAAGTTTTTTGGAATTGAAGGATGAATTGAAAGCCAAAGGCATTACAAAAATCGTGTGCCTAAGTGTGAATGATGGTTTTGTTATGCAGGCATGGGCAAAATCACAAGACATCAATGATGAAATCACAATGATTGCCGATGGTTCGGCAGATTTCACCAAGGCGCTTGGCCTTGAAATGGATGCAAGTGCTTTTGGTATGGGCATTCGCTCCCAACGTTTTGCGCTTATTGCCGATAATGGCATAGTTATGCATTTATTCATCGAAGCGCCGGGCGAATATAAGGTTTCAAGCGCACAATATATGCTTGAAAATATCTAAGGCAAAATTGTGCAAAAAGACCTTAGGCAAATAATCATTTTCGTAATCATTGGCGGTGGTGCGGCAGCCGTAACAATGCTTTTGACATATTTGGGTTTAAATAATTTTCCACAAATTCCAAAGCCAATGATAACGGCGTGTGTTTATGCATTGATGATTTTACCCGTTTATTATCTACAACACCGCTTTAGTTTTGATGGCAAAACGCAACATAAGGATTCACTTCCTAAATATGTTGGCGTGCAAATGGTAAGTGTTGCAATGTCATTTGTGCTTTCATATTTGTTTTTGGATTTATTAAAATTGCCACATGCAATCGGTTCAATAATTACCGTTGCTGCAACATCAATCGGCAGTTTTATTGCACTTAAACTTTGGGCATTTCGCGTTAAAAATAATTGATTATTAGGCAATTCATTATAGTCTGAATAAAAATCAGGGAATCATAATGAACCAGCAAGATAGCAATAACGCGCTTGAAATAAAAAACCTTCGCAAAACTTTTAATGAAAAAACAGCTGTTGATAATTTAAACCTTTGCCTACCGCGTGGTGAATTTTATGCGTTTTTAGGTGCGAATGGTGCGGGTAAGACCACTTCTATGCGCATGATTGGCGGGCTTTTGGCGCCAGATTCTGGTTCAATAAAAGTTTATGGAATTGATGTCCTTGAAAAAGCGCAAGAAGCCAAAAGCCTTATGGCATGGCTTCCTGATGAGCCTTTATTATATGATAAATTATCACCAATCGAATATTTGGAATTTGTTGCAGGGCTTTGGCAGGTTGATAGTAATATTGCCGCCAAACGCGCCGAAGATTTATTGAAACGTTTTGATTTATGGGATGTGCGCGAACAAAGGTGTGAAGGCTTTTCACGTGGTATGAAGCAAAAAACCGCAATTGCGGGCGCTTTATTACATGATCCAAAACTACTTTTGATGGATGAACCATTTTCAGGTTTAGATGCCGCAATTGCCCGCGACTTAAAAGACTTATTACAAGAAAAGTGCAAAGAAGGCGCAACCATAATCCTTACAACCCATATTATGGAAATTGCGCAAAAACTTGCCAATAAAATCGGCATTATTCACAAGGGCGTCTTATTATCCGAAGGTAGTTTGGATGAAATACGCAGCGAACAAAAAATGCATGACGCAAGCCTTGAAGATATTTTCCTAAAACTTGTTGATGAGCGTGCATAATGGAAAAATATTTCAAAGCGCCAAAACTAAAGCCGGGTTCAACCCTTTGGCTTGCCGCCAATGAGTTTAAACGCTCAATCCGTTCACGAAATACAAATTCTGGGCCAAAGGCAATTATTGGGCGCATAGTTTTCTTTTGCGTTATGGCATTTGCTTGTTATGGGGCGGGGCAGGCACTTTATATGATATTGAAAAGTGGCAATTATGATGAGATTGCATTTCAATATGCGGCTGGCAAAAAACTAATATTGGGCTTTATTGCCCTTTTCTTCATGTCAATGATGACAAGTTTTATGTTCATGACCGATAGGGGGGATTTGGATTTATTATTATCATCCCCCACCAAGCCCGCAAATATAATAAGTGGTCGATTATTAGTAAGTTCATGGCGAACCATAATGTTATTTTGGTTCTTTGGAACATTATTTATTGGCGTTTCGGCGATTATGGTTTCGCCAAAATATTTTTCCTATATTCCTGTGGCAATTGGCTTATCATTGTTTGAAGCGGGGCTTACCTTTATATTGGCGCGCTGGTTCTTAATGAAATTTGGCCTAAGATTTGGTCGAATTTTTGTTCAAATATTGGGTTTTGCGGGTGTTTTTGGTGGCGTTTATTTTGGGCAAGTAAATGGCGCGCATCATGCAAAATCAAGCAGTATAACAAGTTTCACAATTCCCGAAGGCGAATTTCCAAAACCAATTCAAGATTTTTTAATTTGGATCGGTGGCTCAGTTCTTGGGGATTGGTTTGTAAGTTTTTGCATTATGGCATTTGGCGCAATTGTATATTTAATAATTGCGTCATGGATTGGCAAAAAATTTGGAAATGATGTTTCATGGCTTTCAGGGCAAAGTGAAACCAAAGAAAATAAAGCCAAAAAAGATAAAAAAATCAAATTTGAAGCCAATTTCTTAAAACTAATGTTCAAAAAAGAAATGGCGGGAATTTTCCGTGATTCAACGGCAATTGTGCAGATTGTTGCCCCAATTGCGGGGATTTTACCCGCTATTTTTGCACTTATTGGCGCAAAAGATAGTGACCCCGATTTATTTGGCTATGTCGGCACACCAATAATTGTATTTTTAAGCGCATCAATGAGTGCGTCATTGGCATGGATGATTGTATCAGTGGAAGAAGCCAATGAATTATTAAATTCAAGCCCAATCCCAAGTTCAAAAATCTATACTTATAAGGCTTTAATTGCCCTTATCCCTGGTATGGTTGAAGTATCATTTTTCTCAATCGGTATGGCTTTTTTAAATCCCAAAGCGGCAATTTTGACATTTGTATTTGGCCTTATTGCTAATATTAATGCCATTGCGGTTGAATTTGCCAATCCAAAACCAACCAAAAGACCAAAAATGATGCAAAAACCTGATAGGTCATTGGCATCAATTTTCATTGGAATTTTTACAATTCTTATTTGGGCAATTGCGGCATCACTTGCAAATTATTCATTGCTTTGGGCGCTTATCCCATCTGCGATTGCGGCATCAGTTTTTGCATGGTCGGTCATGTTCAACAAAAGCGACACAATAAACCACGCCAAAGCAATTTGGGGGGACGCAGCAAAATAATTGGCAAAATGCTTTGTTTGCTATAACACAAATTCATGTCCCGCTTTGATAGAGCATTTTTAAACCAAGTTTTGGCACGAACTTCGATAATTGATGTCGTTGGGCGTAAGGTTACGTGGGATAAAAAGAAAACCAATACTGCGCGCGGCGATTATTGGGCTTGTTGCCCGTTTCATGGTGAAAAAAGCCCATCATTTCACGCCCTTGAATCTAAAGGGCAATATCATTGTTTTGGCTGCGGGCAATCGGGAAATGCCTTTGACTTTTTGATGGAAACCGAAAATATGGGTTTTTCGGATGCTGTTGAAACTTTGGCACAGCGCGCAGGCATTGAAGTTCCAAAAGAAACCAAAGAAAGCCAAGAACGCGCATCAAAAAGCCAAAGAATTATGGCGGCCCTTGATAGTGCGCGTGGCCTTTTCAAAGAAATGCTCCATAAGGATGATGGAAAAATTGCGCGCTCCTATCTTAAATCGCGCGGTATTCCCGAAAGTGATTGGGATAAATTTGGCCTTGGCTATTCACCCAATAGCCGTACATGGCTAAAAGATAGGCTCACGGCGCAAGGCTTTAAGGTCGAAGAATTAATAGAGGCCGGGCTTTTGCGCGCCCCCGAAGATGGCAAAGCGCCATATGATTTATATCGCGGGCGCTTAACGTTTTCTATCGAAGATGGGCAGGGGAAAACCATTTCTTTTGGCGCGCGCACTTTGGAAAAAGATGGTATGCCAAAATATATAAATGGCCCTGAAACCCCCGTTTTTTCCAAAGGATACAATCTTTATCGTTATAATGTTGCGCGCGCCCGAAGTCGTGATTTGCCGATGATTATATCCGAAGGCTATATGGATGTTATCGCCCTTGAACGCGCAGGTTTTGCGGCGGTTGCCCCATTGGGAACGGCACTTACCGAAGATCAATTACGCCTTGCTTGGCGCGCGTGTGCAAGACCGATTCTCTGCCTTGATGGTGATGATGCGGGAAAACGGGCGGCATCGCGCGCATTGGAACGGGCTTTGCCACTTATAAATGCGCAAAAAACACTTGGCTTTGTGACTTTGCCAAATGGGCAAGACCCTGACGATTTAATTCGCACTGGCGGCCGTGCGGCAATGGCACAATTAATCGAAAACCCAACGGATTTGGCAAATTTTATTTTTGAAAATGAGGTTTCGCAATTCGAAAATCTTGATATTGCCGAAGCGCGCGCAAAATTACGCGCCGACCTTCGGACAAAAATCAATGAGATAAAGGATGAAGATTTAAAATCAGAAATACGTATTGAAATCAATAATTTATTCGACGCAAAGTTTCATGCGCAAGCCCAAAATGCACCAAAAAATAATTTTGTAAAAAATAAAAAGCGCGGTTCAAATCAAAATTCCACTATCGCCTTCGCAACCGATGAATTGCGAAATATGGTCAATAGTCCAAAACAAAATGATAGGCCAAACAAACCAATAAAACGCGAATTATTGGATATTATTTGCGCGCCAATCTTGCATCCACAGCTTCTGGAAAAGGGTGAAGAAGTCTTTGCTGGCCTTGAAACTGACAATAAGGGGCTTGACTCTTTACGTCATGGGATTTTAGACATTTTTCATTCATCAAATGCCCTTGATTTTTCAAGCTTAAAGCACCATTTAACAAAGGAAAACGATACCGAGGCACTAACATTACTTTCACGCTTGCAAAAGCAGCCAATAAACCCATTTGTAAAAGCGGGTATTGATGTTGATTTAATGTTTGAAAATTGGTCTATGGCGGTTGAAAAATATATGTCTAAACGCGCTTTGGCAAAGGATGCCGAAGAATTGGCGGTAAGGGCAGGCGCAGGTGAAGAAGATGCCCTTCTACTCCTAAGCCAATTGGTAAGTGAGAGGCGAAGGCTTAGTTCTGAAAATGATTAGGCCTTTAGTGCTTTAATTAAAGATTTATAAGGCATTTTATTGCAATTGCTTCAATGTGATATGCAAAGAATGCAAAGTTTGAACATTTGTTTATTGGTAAAGTAAAACCAATATTCATTCGGAGGCGAATTTATGGCCGATAAAAAAGGCGAAATTGAAAAAAACGATGAAAAAGACAATCAAGATTCACCAATGCTTGATTTGAATGACACTGCGGTCAAAAAATTCATCAAAGACGCCAAGAAAAAAGGTTTCGTTACTTATGACGAACTAAATAAAATATTACCATCTGAAGAATTCACTTCAGAACAAATCGAAGACATTATGTCGACCCTATCTGAAATGGGCATTAATGTTGTCGAAAATGATGAAGAGCAACAAGAAGAATCTGAAAGCACCGAAATTGCGGTTCAGACAACTACTTCTGCGGTTGTTGCCCAAACTGGTAATACAAAAGAAGGCCAAGACAGAACTGATGACCCTGTGCGTATGTATTTGCGCGAAATGGGTGCGGTTGAACTTTTAAGCCGTGAAGGCGAAATCGCAATTGCAAAACGTATTGAGGCGGGCCGCGATGCGATGATCCGCGGTCTTTGCGAAAGCCCGCTTACATTCGAAGCGATTATGGTTTGGCGTGATGAATTGCAATCAGGCCGCGTTCTTTTGCGCGAAATCATCGACCTTGAGGCAACTTATGGCGCTGAAAACGCATCTCAACTTCCTGATGCCGAAGAAGAGGAAGAAGAAGAGGAAGAAATCCATATCCCTGGTTCAGAAGATATGGACGAGGTTGAACTTGAACGTCGCCGCCAACGCGCCCGTGAAGAAGCTGAAGAAGATGAAGGCGCTGCGCTTTCTATGTCGGCAATGGAAGGTGAATTGCGCGAAGGGATTATGAAAATCCTTGACCAAGTTGCACATCACTTTGACGATTTCCGCGGCCTTAAAGACCGTTCGGTTGAGGCGAAAATTACGGGCAAAAAACTTTCTTCTGATGATGAAGTTGCAATGGAAGAATTGCAAAACAAAATTATCGAAGAACTTAAAGCGCTTAAACTTAATAATGCGCGTATCGAAGCCCTTGTAGAGCAGCTTTATACAATCAACAAACGCCTTATCGCCTCAGAAGCACGCTTGATGCGCCTTGCTGAATCTTGCGGTGTTAATCGCGGCGACTTTATCAAAGAACATGCGGGCCATGAAATGGATCCAAATTGGTTTGATAAAATGTCAGGCAAATCAAAATCTTGGGAAAGATTTGCAATTGATTTCCGTGATAAAGCCGATGTAATCCGTGATGAATTACGTGAACTTGCATCTGAATCTGGTGTTCCGATTGATGAATTCCGTGAAATCGTAAAACGCGTTCAAAAAGGTGAGCGTGAGGCAAGAATTGCAAAAAAAGAAATGGTAGAGGCAAATCTTCGCCTTGTTATTTCTATTGCCAAAAAATACACCAATCGCGGTCTTCAATTCCTTGATTTAATTCAAGAAGGTAATATCGGTTTGATGAAAGCGGTTGATAAATTTGAATATCGCCGTGGTTATAAATTCTCAACCTATGCGACATGGTGGATACGTCAGGCAATCACGCGCTCTATCGCTGACCAAGCCCGTACAATTCGTATTCCGGTTCACATGATTGAAACCATCAACAAATTGGTTCGCACATCGCGCCAAATGTTGCATGAAATTGGCCGTGAACCAACGCCAGAAGAATTGGCAACCAAACTTTCATTGCCACTTGAAAAAGTGCGTAAAGTTATGAAAATCGCCAAAGAGCCGATTTCCCTTGAAACCCCTGTGGGCGATGAGGAGGATTCACATCTTGGTGATTTCATCGAAGATAAAAACACTGTTCTTCCGGTTGATGCCGCAATTCAGGCGAATTTGCGCGAAAATGTAACCCACGTTCTTGCATCGTTAACACCGCGTGAAGAGCGCGTTCTTCGTATGCGCTTTGGTATCGGCATGAATACCGACCATACTTTGGAAGAAGTAGGCCAACAATTCAGCGTTACCCGCGAACGTATCCGTCAGATTGAAGCAAAGGCTTTACGGAAATTAAAACATCCTTCAAGGTCGCGAAGATTGCGTTCTTTCTTGGATAATTAGATATAAGACCCCGCTTTGGCGGGGTTTTTTTATATCTTTTCAAATCTAATATTTAAAGTTACATATAAATTATGTCTATTGAAAGTAAAATAAACCATTTTAAATCATTTATCTCTTGTGGGTTGCCTAAAATTGATTTTTTGAATCAACAACTTTTGCAATTATGCAACAAAGCAATAAATAGAAAAGACTTTTCAAATCATAATCTATGGTCAAATTCGAAACCTGTAGTTTTTAATTCTTCACCTTACAGGGAAAGAGATTTAATACATTATAAGGATACTCCACAAAATGACTGGAGCTTAAGTGATTGGGCATGTTTAGCATTTTGGGCTGGATATACGGCAGGAGATATACAAACAGTATTCTTCGTATTTCCAAGGTTTTTTAAGTGTTTAGAAAATGAAGAATTTTGGAATTACCCTGCAGTAGATAGTGAAAATTTTTATAATAAATTTTTTAAGCTTAAACTTGATGAAATAAAAGATGAGCGTTCAAATTTGCTTTTAGAAATGGGTGGATTTTTGGCCACAATAAATTTGGTTAGACAATACAGCTTTTTTATTCAAGAGTGGGGTAATGAATATTCCAATCAATTTGAACTAGATGAATATGATGAAAAACTTATACATTTAGCAGAACAATCTGGTTGGACTTGGTGCTTATCTAATATTTAAGCCAAAATTAAACGTGTTATGCTATTATACGTATATGGGAAAAACGCGCCAGATTACGCCATTTTTGATAGTTTTTGCGATTATTATCGCTTATTATTTTTTTAAATTGCCAACTTATTTTGCCAATGTTTTTAGTTGGAATTTGACTGATCCCGATGATGTCGGGCGGGTTTTGCAGGTTCGGGCATGGCTTGGTGGTCAAGGTTTTTATGATTTATTCAATCATCGTTCGAACCCACCATTTGGCGCAGATATGCATTGGTCGCGCCTTTCAGATATTCCACTTGCGGCAACCGAATTGATTTTGCGTCCATTTTTGGGAATTGAAATGGCGGAAAAGTATGGGGTTTTAATTACACCAATTTGGCTATGTTTGGTTTTTGCCTTTGTAACTGGAATGGTTGCAAAAAGATTTAATCCATCAATTTATACGCCATATCTTGCCATTGCCTTTGTTTATTTTTCGCAAACTGTGCAGGCGAATTTTTTCCCTGGAAGGGTTGATCATCATGGCTTGCAATTAATTTGCCTATTATTGGCAATTTATGGCGCAACAAATAATTCAAAAAAAGGTGGCATAATAAGTTCAATCGGTATTGCCGCAGGGCTTACAATTGGTTTTGAAGCAATTGTTTTTGAAATAATTATTTGCGCATTTTTTGCAATCATTTGGGCATTTGAAGGTGAAAAAAGAAAAGACCAATTAAATGGTTTTGCAATCGGCCTTGGAATTTCAATAATTATCGGCCTTTTGATAAATGTTGCGCCTTTAAAAATTATGGATGGCGCAAATGATAGATTATCAATCGCGCAAGTAGCCCCAATATTAATGGGTTGTTTCGGGCTTTGGATTTGCGCAACTTTCCAAAGTTCGAAAAGTTTTATTTTCAAAATTACGGCCTTAGTGATTATTGGGGTTTTGGTTATTTTAGTTGCGTTGCAATTCCCGATTTTGTTCAAAAAATTATATTGGCAAATTGACGAAAAATATTACCGCCTTTGGATGCTTGATTGCCCAGATACCAGTCCATTGCTTACATTCCCGCTTTATATTCAAATTCTATATGGAATGTTTTGTTTAACGGGTTCAATTGCGGCAATTATAAAAACCATTACATTGGCAAAATCAAAAAATGAAAACTTCACCAATTGGCTTTTGCTTACAATTTTGATTGTTATTGCAACATTGATGACATTTTTATTCCAAGCGCGCCTTATGGGGCAGGCAAGTGCGCTTGTAATTTTGGCAATCGCGCCGATAATTGTAGGTGTTTTTGAAGGCTTTGGTATGATTCCCGCATTGCTTACTTTGCTTTGCTTAACGCCATTCACATCAAATAATATAAGTGATTTTGCAAAGAAATTTTACCATCCAAAAAATGCAAAAATCTCTTACGATAGTAATTTTAATTGCAATTCAATAAGTGATTTTGCCCATATTGCAAAAATGCCAAAAGGTCTTGTTGCGGGCAATTTAAACATTGGGTCAGAAACATTGATAAACACACCACATAATGTTCTATCAACTGGTTTCCACCGTGATTTAGGGCGAAATCTGGCCTATCCAATATTCTTATCTGATGCCAAAAATGCCGAAGCCAAAATACGAACTTTGGGTGTGAATTATGTGGCTTATTGCCAAAAATCCCCTGAAATTGGGCGCATCATTGATGATGCACCCAATGGGTTAATGTCGGATATTATCAAAGGCCAAACACCGTCATATTTGCGCAAAATTATGCCAACAAATAAAACTGATGTTATCGCTTTTGAGGTTTTGCCAAATTAATTTGGCGTTTGCACTTCAAGAACTTCATCACCAATTTTAAGCGAATCCCATTTTGGTTTTATGGTTTCAATTTTTCCAAGTTTGAAGTTTTGCAAACCAATATTGCTGTCTGTTAGGTAAAGTGATTGTGATTGCCAACCATCTTTGGTTTCATAGAATAAAACCAAATATGAACCATTATCGATGATGATTTCATCTTTTTTATCATCATTAAGGTCAATCAAAACCGTATCACATTTCTTTTCTGGCTTTTCAAATGCCATACAGTTTGGAAGTAACATGGTCTTGCTTTTGATATCTTGCGCCACAAAGCTATCAGGAAGTTTTGTGCCTTTTATAAGATTGAAATTATTTGGATCAATTTTTTCGGCAGCCTTTAGAACCTTTGCATCAGGTTCGAGATATTTTTCATAGGATTTGTTTTCTTCAATTGATTTATTAGCAAGAAGGGCAATCTGTGAATTTTGGCTTTTTGCAAGTTTTTGAAGCGCATCTTCACCATATCTTCCGCTTTGCCTTGCCAAAAATCTAAAATCAAATTTTTCAGGGGCAATTTTACCTTTCAAAAGCATTGAAACTTGTGAATTAACCGAAAGGCGTGAAGGGTCTGCAATCGGTGTAAGTATCGCAAAAAATAAAATAGATTTTACAAATGCCATGCCAATATTGATATTTTTTAATTGCGGCATGAAATTATAAGAATTCATATTTATAAAGTTTGATGCCACATAGCCAAGACCAAATAAATTGGCGACAATAACCCCAATAAGCGCCAAAATACGCTCATGAGTAAGTCCATATTGCTCTATTCTTAGGAAAAGTGAATATCCTGCAATTGCGGCAAAAACCAATGTTTCAAAGCTTGCAATTCGAATTGACCATTTAAGAATTGGGTTAATTTCATTATCGCCGTTTTGGTATGTCGCATTAATAAGCAAAACTAAAAACATACATCCCGCAAGTAGTGATGCAGTTGCCGCCTTGGTTTCCCATAATGGTTTTAAACCTGTGAATATAAGTGAAACACTAAAAATACCCGCAACCAAAACAATAATTGGCAATAGCCATGAAAAAACTGAAAGCACCAGATTGCGGAAATTATTCAATAATTTTGATTGCACATCACCCAAATGAACCGCACTTGCAAAGGCAACAAAAGTTGCAGGTATTGCAAAATATTTTTCCTTCAAAAGTTCTTCAAACCAATCAAGGCCAATGATTTTTAATAATGCCGCACCAAGCCATAAAATAGCCCAAAACACGCCAGTAAATGCAATTGCCAAAAATAATTGAACACCACGCTTCCATGCTTCGTCAAAATAAGTTTCGTAGGGGGCTATGATTTTATTGGCTTCATCACCACTTGAAACTAATTCATGGGTTATGAATAAAAAAGGCAAAATCCAAAGAATGTTTTGTTCGCCAAAATCACTATGTTTTGTGCTTTGGGAAAAGGCATGATGGGCAATAATCCCAATCAATAGCATTGCAATTGCGCCCCACGCCAAAAGCGATATTCGGCGCATATTGCCAAGACCTGCCAATAATACAAACGCCGAAAGCGCAAAAATGGCAATTAAAGTAGGCCGCCAAACTTGAACAATATCGTGTGATACTTTTTCAGAACTATTTATAAGAAATGCCAATATAAGGCCAAATACTAACCCCACACCAATTCGAAATAATTGTGACTGTTTTGGCGTTAAAGTAATATTATTCATTTTTGCCTCCTGGCGTCTTCTTAAGATGCAATTTAGGCATAATTTTGACTTTAATTAAATCAATTCTAACATTGCCGCTTCATTTGGCTTTGACGCTATTATAAGTTTTTCCCAAATTGGTTCATCAATTGGTACACTTGCTGCCTGTGATATGCATATTGCTGACCATTTATTTAATAGACCAAAATCGGCATATTTACGAAACCGCGCCGCCCCTTTGGGGGAGTGGAACATTATTATCCCATTATTGTGAGCAATAGTAAGGTTTATTTGTTCCATAAATTCAGGATTATCAATGGTTTCATATATTTCAGTTGCGTGAACTTCAAATTTACATGCACCCAAAAGACCCGCAACATCGCCTGCAACTTCGTGGCCACGTAAATGCATTAATGCGCCATTTTGTGGTTTCAATCTATCGGCAACCAAAACCGCAAGGGTTGAAGCATCACCACCCGCTGAAACTACGTTTTCAAACCCTGCATTACGGGCCGACATTGCGGTTGCATCGCCCACTGCATAAACAGGTAGTGCAATGATTTCAGGGCTTAAAGTCGCAAGATGCGGTGCGTTCGAACTTGTAACCAAAAGCGCTTGAACACCTTCAATTTCAATTGGCGCATTTGTCGGGCGTAAAATTGCGGCAGGTAAAATAATTGGCTCATAGCCTAAATTCGCAACTTTTTGTGCGGTGACATCGGCCCCCGGCAATGTGCGTGTTATAAGGCATGAATCACCAAATTTACCCATCTTACTCCCTTAGTTTTCCAAGCTCTAAGCCCAAATCAAAGCCGAATTTACCTGCGTTTTGGATTGTGGCATTTTCCAATGTTTCGATAATATCGACATATTGGCTGCCATCATCATTAAGTATTTCGCCTTTAAAATAAAGATTGCCATTTGAAAATTGTGTATGTGCACCAATTGCCGTGCGGCACGAACCATCAAGGGCACGTAAAAATTCGCGCTCCGCAGTGATTTCAATTGTTGTGGTTTCATCTTCAATAAGTTTGAAGGCAGATGCAATTCTTTCATCATTTGCGCGCGCCGTAATTGCCAATGAACCTTGGGCAATCGCAGGTGGCATGTTTTGCGGGTCAATTGCGTGATGCGGGGTTTTTTCCAAAAGGCCAAGGCGCTTTAAGCCCGCCATTGCCAAAATTGTGGCATCAAATTCGCCCGATGTGATTTTTGCAATTCGGGTTCCAACATTACCACGCAAAAGCCCAATTTTTAAATCAGGGCGCTCACGCAAAAATTGCGCGGTTCGGCGCAGTGATGCGGTCCCCAATTTGGCCTCAAAAGGCAAATCATCAAGGGTTTTACCATCTTTGGTGATTAAAGCATCACGCCTATCTTCACGCGGCGGGCAACCCAAAAGAATTATGCCATCTGGCAAAGATGTTGGCATATCTTTCATTGAATGGATTGCGCAATCAATGCGCCCGTCAAGCAATGCTTCATCTAATTCTTTGGTGAAAAGACCTTTCCCGCCAGCTTCAAGCAATGCGCGGTCTTGGATTTTGTCGCCTTGGGTTACAATTGGAATTATCGGCAATTTGGCTTCAATATCATCAGGTGCGATATTCAAAGCCTTTGCAAGCTCACCGCGAAGCCAGCCAGTTTGTGCAAGACTTAAGGGTGAACCGCGCGCGCCAATTTTTATTTGTTCAATACTCATGCCTTCACACACCCTAATTGCGAAGAAAAATCAAGTGGACAAAGCGGCGCGGGGTTTTGAGGTTTTACCCCCAGCGATAATTGAAAGAGATAGAAATTCTTTCTTCTTCAGCTTCATTTTGCACAACCTCATGTCTTAGCCAACTTTCCCATAACATTATATCGCCTTCATCGGGGCGGATGAAAATGTGGGGTTGAAGTTCTTCGGGTGCATTTTTGGTGCGTGTTGGGGCCGCCATCATCATGGCAAGGCGTGGGTCTTCAAGTTTAAGTGCCGACGCGCCTTCTGGTAAATCAAGATAAAAAGTGCCTGATACAACACTATGCGGGTGGATATGGCTTGAATGGAAAGATAATGGCGGCAAAATATTTACCCAAAAAGCATCAAGCACTAATTTGCGGCCATTAAGGTCGAAATGGCATTCTTGGGCGAATTTTGCCACATGTTTGTCCATGCGTTTTTTTAGTTCGGCAAAAGGGCTAAAGCGTGTGTCCAAATCATTTAATGATGCATAAGAAGTATAGCCACGATAATGGTTTTCTTCACACCAATTTATGCCCGCTTCATCTTCTTCAGCCATTAAATAGCAACAATCGCGCAAATCATCGCGCAATTCTTCGATATTTTTGCCACCTATTGGTTCGCGGTAAAATTTAGTTACAAAAAGATTTTTAACAGCCACAAAACGCCCCTATTTTTTCGCGAACAAATAGGGGTTTTGAAAAATAATGCAAGGCGACATTTTATCAATTAGCGTGGTGCAGGAACACATTTATGGATTTCAGTGTCACACAAATGCCCAGGGTGGCAATCATCCGATGTATTACACTCGCGTAGGCAAAGCCCCGAAACTGGGGAACATTTGTAACCACTAAAAGTGCAATCTTCTGTTGCGCCCGCTGTTGACCTACTTATGTTTAAATCGTCCGAACAATATGCGCGAACTTGGCTTCCGCCCTTTGTAGTCATTTCACGTATTGTATTGTTAAGATTAGAATTTTCGGTTTCCAGTGATTTTATTTTCTGCTTAAGACGAACGATATCAGCCTGTAATGATTCAACTGTTGGCGTCATCTGAACTGGGTTTTGATTTGTGTTCACACCTATATTTGGGCGCATTGGCGCGATTTGGGCAATCGCAATTCCACCCATTCCGACCAAAGCCATTGCTAGTAAAATTGAAAATTTAGGTTTCATTTTAAACCTCCCCCAAGTTGGAAGCCATCCAACCTGTGGGTAACAGCCTATTCCTAATTATAAAAATAGCAAATGTTAAATGGTCGCATTTTTAAAAATAATTGTAACCTTTAAGGCGTTTAAAGCGTATATGTAATTTTGAACAGAAATTAGAATTAAAATGAAGCTAAGCAAAAAAATTGTTTTTATTACGCCACTTGGTTTTTTGTTATTTTCACAAAGCGCCTTTGCCAAAGTTCGTGAATATAATTTGGTGGTTGATAATGCCAAAATTTCCATAAATGGGCGCACATTAAAGGGGATGAATATTAATGGGCAAGTTCCCGCGCCAAAATTGGAATTTACCGAAGGTGATGATGCGATAATTCATGTTAAGAATGTTTCATCTGAAATAACATCACTTCATTGGCATGGTTTGCTTGTGCCTGCTGAAATGGATGGTGTGCCGGGGCTTAATGGTTTTGGTGGCATTAAGCCTGGGGAAAGTTTCACATATAAATTCCACATTCGCCAAAATGGCACTTATTGGTATCACTCACATTCAGATGCACAAGAGGCGCGCGGTCTTTATGGCCCATTGATAATCTACCCAAAGGATGAAGCAAAAACACCTGAACAAGTGATTTTACTTACCGATTTCACCGACGAACAACCAAAGGATATTTTAAACAATCTAAAAGCCAATGCGGGGCATTATAATAATAATCGCCGCACGTTGGGTGATTTTATTGCCGATAGTCAGAAATTTGGCCTGAAAGCCACCGCAAAAGATCGCGCCGCATGGGGCAAAATGCGCATGGACCCAACCGATATTGCCGATGTTACAGGTTATGAGTTTCTTATTAATGGCAAACATAATAATGATAATCAAACATTCATTGCCAAAGCGGGTGAAAAGACCAAATTAAGAATAATCAACGGTTCTGCGATGACATATTTTGATTTTCGGGTTGATGGCCTTAAGTTGAAAGTTCTTGCGGCTGATGGTCGTGATGTTGAACCATTTGAGGTTGATGAAATTCGCGTTGCCGTTGCCGAAACTTATGATGTCGAAATTATTCCCGATAATAAAGCCCATGCAATCATCGCCACAAGCATGGATAAAAGTGGGCATGCAATTGCCAAAATTGCGCCAAGCCCTGATATGCCAATTGAAATCCCAAGAATTGGCAAACGCCCAATTTTGACTATGAATGATATGGGCATGGGTGGCATGGATATGAGCCAGATGGATCATTCCAAAATGTCGCCCGAAGAAATGGAAAAAATGCACGCCGCAATGGGCCATTCAATGAACCACGGTGAGACTTTGGGTAACCAAGGTGGCAGCGACGGGAAGGGGCGCCCATTCGGTTGGGGAAATGATCATGACCCAAATCTAAAAATATTGGATTATTCAGATTTAAAATCAAAAAATATTCAAACTGATGTGCGTGAAACCGACCGTGAAATAATTGTCCGAATTGGCGGCAATATGGAAAAATATATTTGGACGATTAATGGGCAATCGGGCGAAAATATCCCACCGATTAATCTTAAATATGGCGAACGTATAAAATTGATTTTTATCAATGAAAGCATGATGGCGCACCCAATGCATCTTCATGGTATGTTTGTTCAATTAAATAACGGGCAAGATATGGAAAGATTGCCTGATAAACATATTGTTTCTGTGCTTCCGGGGCAAACATATTCGGTTTATTTAACCGCAAATGAAATTGGTGAATGGTCATTCCATTGTCACTTATTAAATCACATGGTTTCAGGAATGATGACCAAAATTGTGGTGGCAAAATATGATGGTGAAGCACCTGTAAATGAACATTCAAACCACAAAGAAATGATGGCAACTGGCGTTAAACATATTCATGAAAATGGCCTATTCCACCGCTATGATTTAGATTTATCAAAATCGTCCAATCAAGATTTAGAATGGAAAACCTTATCATGGATTGGAAATGACAAGCATAAAATCTATCTAAAAGGTGAGGGGCAGGGAAAAGAAGGTGATATTTCGCTTCTTTATGGTCGTCTAATCTCTGACTTTTGGGATTTCCAAATTGGCGTAGGAAGTCAAATTAATGGTAAAGCATACGGTGTCGCGGGTTTTTACGGCCTTGCGCCATATAATATTGAAACCAATGCACATTTAATGCTTGGCGATAATTTGGCAAATGTGGAATTGGAGGCTGAAACCAAATTCTATCTTAGCCAAAAATGGTTTTTAGAGCCGAATTTCAAAACCAAAATCAATTTATCAAAAAATATTGAATTTAATTCGGGTATAAATGAAATTAAATATGGCATAAGTGCCAATTACAAAATAACCCCAAAATTCATTCCATATATTGGGCTTGAATCACATCAAAATTATAATTCAAGGCTTGGACAAAATGACCAAGATAGTAAGCTTGCAATGGGGATAAGGTTGTGGTTTTAAATCTATATGAAACCACAAAAACTTTTTTCTATTGCTCATAAATATCTGGCTTTAATAGTTGGGATTCAAATATTTTTTTGGATCGGAACTGGTCTTTTTTTCACCATTGTCCCAATAGAGAAAATTCGGGGTACGGATTTGATAAAAGAGCGCGCAAATTTTGCGCTTAAAAATGATGATTTTTTGGCAATTAGTAAAATTATTGCTCAAAATCCAAATTTACAAAAAATTGAAATTTTTGCAAATTCAACCGGTTCGATTGTAAAAATTGATGATGTCTTTTTTGATGCCAAAACTGGAATTAAGCGCGAAAATATTACCAAAGAAAATGCAATTTCAATATCAAATTCTGCATTAAAAGCGCCGCAAATTTATACCAATGCCGAATTGATAGATAAAGAAAGTATTGAATATAAAGGTGAAATTCCTGCTTGGAAAATCAATTATAAAAATGGTTTAAGCGTTTATATAGGGGCAAAAAGCGGGGAAGTTATAACGCGGCGCACCAATCTTTGGCGTCTTTATGATACTTTATGGTCGCTTCATATTATGGATTGGAAGAACCATGAAAATTTCAATCATAATTTTATTCGAATTGTCGCCGCGCTCGCATTTCTAACTGCTATTTTTGGAATTGCACTTATTCCGTATCGCGTAAAATTTCGGCGCTAATGAACCATATTTCCTTTTATTCGTATAAAATAAAAGGAATAAAAATGGCAAAATATCTTATTATCGGTGCAAGTTCGCAAATTGGGCAAGAAGTTGTAAAAATTTTATCTGAGTTGGGGCATGAATGCGTAAAAACGGCGCGTGATAATTCAAAAATAATTCCCGATATTATAATTGATGCCACAGATTTTGATGCTGTTGAAAAAATATTTGCAGATTTTGGGCCGTTTGATGGTGCGGTAAATTGCGCAGGTTCTTTATTTTTAAAACCCGCCCATCTTACAAGTCAAAATGGATTTATGGAAACCATCAATTCATCTTTGACCACCGCTTTTGCATTGGTTCGTGCCGCAGGGAAATATATGCGTGATGGCGGTTCTGTGGTTCTAATTTCATCGGCGGCGGCAATGGAAGGACTTGCTAATCATGAGGCGATTGCGGCGGCAAAAGCGGGTGTGATTGGCCTTATGCGCTCTGCGGCGGCGACATATGCGGGGCAGAATCTACGCTTTAATGCGATTGCGCCTGGCCTTGTGGAAACTTCGCTTACAAAATCACTTACGCAAAGTGAAAGCGCGAGAAAATATTCCCAAGATATGCACGCATTGGGGCGTTTGGGTAAGGCACAGGATATTGCACGCGCAATTTGCTTTTTGCTTGATAAAGAAAATGATTGGATAACGGGGCAGGTTTTGGCGGTTGACGGTGGGCTATCGCGTGTAAGGCCGAAACCACGCGCCTAATTTATATAAGTTTCGATTTCAAAACCTTTTAATTCATCAAGATATTCCTGCAAACTAACAAGGCCGACACATGGCATTGCGCCCTTTTGTTTGAATGAACCATTATATAATTTTTTTGCCAAAATAATTGCGGGAATTGTTGGTATTTGTGGGCCATCGCCATTTTTTGCGATTATGAACCATTTCTTATTTAAGTTTTCGCCATTTTTGCCAATTCCGCGAATGTCCATAAACATTCCACCGTCATCAGTGCCTAAAAAATTAAACCAATCAGCCGCTTTAAGCATTATTTGCGCATTGCTTTCCAAATTGGTCAACAAACCCCAACGCACCATATAAGATAAGGCCCATAGGCCTAAATGAAGGAAATTAAGCTCTAAACCTGCGCTAAATTTTATGTCTTTAATGCCATATTTGGGTGGTAATAAATCAAGATCGGGGATGTCGCAATTTGCCATTGGGCGAAAGCCAAGGCCTTTAAATTTTTGCCAATAAATATCTTGCCAGCCATAGGCTTTATCATGGCCTGCAAATGGTTTTAATGGCTTACCTGCGTATGATAAAATCCCCATTGTTGTGGCAAGGCCACGTTCGGCCTTTTGCCCCGGGGAAATGCCGAATTTTAGGCTTTCGATGTTTGAAAATTCATCTTTAAATTCTTCTAAAACCGCAGAAGAAAGCCCAGGGACAGTGCTTGCACCGCTTATGATTGATACTTTATTTGCGCGTGCATCTTTATCCAGCGAATTGATATTAACAACAAAATCGCGCCCATCGGCAAGGTCTATATAATGAACCCCATTTGCGATTGAAACTTGGGCAATATTATAATCCTTGGCCTGAAATGGGCCACAGGTGTTGATAAGCACTTTGACTTTGTTTGATTTTAGAAATCCATCTAAATCTTTTTCGGCATCAAAAATTGCAATTTCAAAAAGGTTTTTGTCAAAATCTTTTTCAAGTGTATTGGCAAAATCATTGGCTTTCTTTTCATTGCGCCCATTTATAATGATTGGAATATTCGCCTTTAATAAGGCATTCGCAATACGTTTGCCAAAATTGCCATATGCACCAAGGATAAGGATTTTATGCATCTTTTGTCACCATTTTAAAGCGCCCCGAATATTCATATAATTTGCCAAAAAGCCAATGCCGAATATCCATATACATTTCAAATTCATCATCATTTATTGCGATTTCGTGGGCATTTGCCCGCCCACATAAAAATTCAATAGGAACACGAATTATTTTGTCAAACATTTTCAAATAATAGCCTTCATGGCTTAAAATCACGTGCCCATTTTCAAATTTAAAATTTGCACCCCAGCCAAGGCCAGATTTAGTCCATTCAATGATTTTACTACCGCCCATTGGTATCATTTTTGATGTGAAAATTTGGGGCTTATCATTAAAATAAAAAACCCTGTCATAAGTGAAACTATTATCATTGGGGTTTGATTTGAAATTAACTTCAACCCTTATGTTTTCGCCAGTTTTTGCAATCAATGTTTGGGTTAATGCTAAAAATGGCGCGCTAATTTTCATTAATGGCGACAAATAAACCCGCATTTTTCCATCGCATTTTGTTATTTCATCGCAAAAGCCATGATTTTGATAATGTTTTTTAAAAACAATGGGAAGATTTTCAAAATCATCAAAAATATCGGCAAAAATTGGCTTATTCATCAAGATTGCCTATACCTTTTTTACCACGCACAAAAAGTAAAAAATCACGCATAAATCTTGCCATTGGATAAAAAATGGCCGCAAAATTTTCGTTTTTGAATAATAAAATATTCAAATAATTTGTAAGGTTTTGGGGCGTTGAAATTTGCGCAATTTTATTGGCTGCATCCCTACCGAAATAATATTTATCATCCAAAATCAAAACCGCGCCTTTATCAAGATTTAGACCGCGATTTTTAATTTCTTGCATAATTTTTGGATAATTATTTTCGCGTGCATTTATAATTTTAAGGCATGGATATTCTTTACGAAGCGAAATTGCCAATGCAAAATTTGCACATAATGGGCATTCGCCATCATAGATATAAAAGCATTCACCATTTTGCATTGATTAAAAATTTCGCTATTGAAAACTATGGAATATCAAATTGTAAAACTTATTCACATTATAAGCGCCACAATTCTTTTTGGAACAGGCATCGGCAGCGCATTTTATATGTTTATGGCGAACCGTAAAAAAGATATAAAGGCAATGGCTTTTGTGGTTAAAACTGTTGTGATTGCCGATTGGATTTTTACGACACCTGCGGTCATTATTCAGCTTTTAAGCGGGCTTTATATGGTTCATTTGGCGGGTTATGATTTATCATGGGCTTGGCTTAAGTGGGGATTAATTCTTTATTTCTTTGCGGGAATTTGTTGGCTTCCTGTCGTATATTTTCAAATTCGAATGGAAAAAATTCTTGATAAAGCCGTAAAAGAAAATGCGCCAATACCTGATTTATATTGGCGCTTTGATTTTTGGTGGATATTGCTGGGAAGTTTGGCTTTCCCAGCCGTGATGGTGATTTTTTATTTAATGGTTATGAAGCCTAATTAGGGCATTTTGATTTTGATTTGCCTAATGCGCCGCCAAGGGCAGAACCAAGGCCACCGCCAAACGCGCCGCCAATTGCTTTACCAACATTTGCGTTTTTAGATTTCTCTTTTTCACATTCAAGTTTGGCTTTTTCTTCTGGCGTCATACTTGGGGTATTGGTTTCGCCGCGCATTGCATCACCCATTGATGGCATTCCAACAATTAGATGATCCACGCTTTTATTCCTAAAACGTGCCACCCATTCTTGTACCCATGTTACTTTTGGATCGGTTGGGCGCGCAGGATAGATGATTGTGGTTTCATCACCAAAGCCAATACCATTGACCATAACCATTTGCATATTGGCAAAAATGCCAGATGGAATATCGCATTTATTTTGGCTTGCGGGTAAAATTGCTTTTTCTGAAAGGAATTGTGTAAGTTTGCTTGGGCTTAGATAATTCATCAATCCGCCGCCCATATCAGGCACATCAGATGCCGACCACATAACCATTTCGCCATCTTTAAAACCGATGGCATTTACATAATAGGCTTTGGCGCCAATTGAATTCCATTTTAAACTTATTACGCCCGATTTATCGCCAGATGATGAAAGCCCCAAATCACCCATAAAATCTTGATTATTATTAATAGCGAAGGCAAGTGAAGCGGGTAAATTTGCACCTGTGATTGTGTGATTACCAATCATACTTGCGCCATTACCAATATTCTTTTTATCCTTTGAATTTGGCCATTTTGATGCACCCTCGGCATAGGATTGGTTTTGGTTTGGATCGCGTCTACTATTAAGGCCAAGGGCAGTGTCAGTCATGACGCCATTTTTAATTTGAAATACTTTTGGCGGTGCTTTGGCTTTTGTGCCGCAACCCCAATAAAAGCTCATCTTAAAGTCTTTAAGCTTGTAATCAGGCGGGATATTTGCATTTTGCCCATCTTCTTTTTTGTTTGGTTGTTTTTGTGTTGTGTATGGCAAAAGGCTTATGGATTTTCCCAATCCCATATTATTTGGGATATTTTGCGTGGCATTGATTTGATTTGGAAAATCTTTGTTCAAAACCGCAATATCGGCATGTTTCCCCGCAAGCCCATCATAAGCATTGCCCCATGCATTATTATCGCCAGATTTCATAAAGGGAATATTGGCCATTGCCCCCATAAAACCCTTGCCACCATTTGACGCGTCAAGCCAATAATAGGTTTTAGGTGCAACAATCTTCTGGCCTGACTGCGCCGAAACAATATTGTTTTGAAAAGCAAATAAAGAGAATGAAATTACGCCCAAACTAATGAATAGTTTTTTGTTTGAAACATTTCCCATAATAACCCCCATTTTTGTAATAGAATAGGCGCAAATTCAAACAAAATCAAAACAAAAATGGGCGTTAAAGGAATTATTTAGGGTTTGGAATAAATAATTTATCATAATCTTTTGCGGCGCGTGAATTAACCTCATCACAGGTTCGAAATTCAAGTGATTTTGTAAGACATATTCTTACTTCTGCCATCATATTATCATTATGAATTATCGCAATTCCATCACGTTCAAGCCCTGGGTTTGATTTTGTAAATTCTTGTTCAATAAGTGCGCTTGTTGGCCTGTCTTGATAATTAAAATTTGGGATATTTATTTTTTCACGTGCCTTGCGAAGGGTTTGAAAATATTCATTTGGTTCAAGCCCACTACATGTGCCGTGTCTTTCCCATTCAAGCCTTACAAGGCGTGTTGATGGCATAATATCAAGCATCTGTAGTGCAAGGCCATTATTCGGGCCGCCTTTATTTGATGGGCATGAGCGTGGATAACCATGTTCAAATTGCGGCCAAAGCCCATGAACAACAAAGCCTTTATTAGAACCAGATTTACATTGCTCTTCTGACTTTGACAGGTTTTTATGTTTGATACAAAAAGTTGGTGACCATGAAAGTGACAAAACATAAAAATCAAAATCACCTTTTTGTTTAATTTTATAATCTGTGTTTTTGTAATTTTGGTTTTGTGTTTTGGTATCAATATCTTTTTCATTATGAATATTGGACGAATTATATTTCGCCATTGCAAACGCCCCAATTAATACCCCTGCAATAAGAATTAATCCCCCTTGCACAAATTTTGACCCCAAAAATTTCATAATGTATTTTTCACTTTCAATGTTTTGCTATAATACCTAAACAATCAATAGGAAATATTTCAATATGTATGGTCAACTAAAAATTAGCACTGGTCTTGCGCGTAAATTCCCAATGCCTGAAAGCTTAAAAGAGCGTGCGATTGCGCTTATTTTAATTGGCATTGCTTTCTTTTGTGGCGCAATGTTTGACCCTTTTCGTGATTTTGTTTCGTCAGTAAATGGCAAAACCGCCGATGCAATGTTTCTTAAATCTGAACAATATCTTGGCACTGGGCCAAAACGTAATATTGGCATTTATCTTTATGAAGATGAACAGACAAGCAAATTCATAATAAAGGGAAAAAAAATATATTCAGACCCAAATTTAATCCCGCGCAATACAAAAGTTGCATGGCCTTTGGGTAGTCCTCACAATGCGCGGGTTTTGGGCGAATATAATTTATTGCCACATTTGATGATTGCGGCATTTGGAATGTTGATTATGGTTTTTGGCCTTTATTTGCAGGCACGCGCTAATAAAGAAGAAAATTAATGAATTATCGCCACTCTTATCACGCAGGCAATTTTGCCGATTGTTTAAAACATTTGGTTTTGGTTCAATTAATCAAACTAATGCAAAAAAAAGACAAAGGCTTTATGGTTCTTGATGCTTTTTCGGGAACCGGCATTTATGACTTGCACACCGAATTTGCGGGAAGAAGTCCTGAATATATTGATGGTATCGTAAAAATCTGGGATTATGCTGACAAAAATTCAAACACAAAACCTGCGATTATTGATTATATTGATGCCTCAAAATTAGTGAATGAAAGCCAAAGATATTACGCAGGTTCACCATTTTTAATATCAAAATTATTACGCCCACAAGATAGGGCATTTTTCATCGAACTTCATAAAATCGATGTTCAAACCCTTGGCGATAATATTTCAGACTTTAAATATGAATGCGAATGTAAGTCACTTTTTGTTGAACATAATGACGGCTATCAAGCCGTAAAGTCAAAATTACCACCGTCCGAAAAGCGTGGTTTAATTTTTATTGACCCGCCTTTTGAAAAACCCGATGAGTTTAGAAATATGGTCAACTCACTAAAAGAAGGGCTTAAAAGGTTTGAAACTGGGGTTTTTGCCTATTGGTATGCTGATAAAAATGCCACAGAAACTAAGGATTTTCTAAAAAAAGTAAAAAATCTTGGAAAAAAATATTTGAATGTTTCTATGCAAATACAAAATAAAAATGAAATCAAAGGCTTAGTTAGTTCTGGATTGGTTATAATCAACCCGCCTTATGGCCTAAATGAGGTCTTGAAAGACACAATGGGGCAATTAACTACGATACTTGGTAAAAATCATGGGGCAAAATATACTTTAGAGGCCTTCGAAAGCATTTAAGGTAGTTGCTTTTATTCAAAGGGTTTGTCATAAGTTATGGGCCTACTATTTCGTTTTCAATTTTAGTAAAGGATGGTGAAGTTACGCAATGATTTAACCCATGGTCAAAAGCTAATGGTTAAGGCTAGGCGTGATAAGTAGGTTTTAGGTTTGTAATTGGCATTCATGTTAATTATATTTATTGCGAATGGCTAAAACTGTAACTTTGATTACAGTATTTGGGGAAGTTAATGCGTTTCGACGACGATGAAGATGATGATTTTGATTCAGCAAAGAAGAAAAAAGGTCATAAAAGAGGAAGTAAAGAAGAGTTTATAGATCCTTCATTTGTACCACCACCTGCTTTTGGCGGCGGCGGTTTTAATGATAGACCACGTGGCGGATTTGGCGACAGACCACCGCGTCAAGATTTTGGTGATAGACCGCCGCGCCGTGACTTTGGTGACAGACCACCACGTCAAGATTTTGGCGACCGTCCTCCTCGTCGTGATTTCGGCGACAGACCGCCGCGCCGTGACTTTGGTGACAGACCACCACGTCAAGATTTTGGTGATCGTCCTCCTCGTCGTGATTTTGGTGATAGACCACCGCGCCGTGATTTTGGTGATAGACCGCCACGTCAAGAACAGAATTTTGATAATTTGCCAACAATTAATGGAGTTGTTAAATTCTATAATGGCGAACGCGGCTTTGGCTTTGTTTCACCTGAAGGTGGCGGCGCAGATGTGTTTGTTCACGTTTCTGCGGTTCAACGCGCTGGCCTTGAGGTTTTGGAACCAAATCAAAAAATCACATTCCAAATGCTTCCTGATAAATTTGGCAAAGGTCCAAAAGCGATTAATATCGCACTTATCAAAGAAGAAGAATAGATTTTTTAAAATTAAAAATAAAACGGCTCTCAGAAATGGGGGCCGTTTTATTTTGTAATTAATTTATATCCAGCAGCACTTATGGTAATTTTTGGCACTTTTTTGGTTTCTTCAAATTTTGAATAAATTGGCGCCAATTGTTTTAATGTATTATAATTTGGCTTTTTTTGTGCGGTAAACATATTAAAACCATTAAGTGCAAATGGTAAAACCTGAAGCTGAATTGCATTTTGACCATTGCTTATCGATTTATAGATGATTGCAAACATCTCATCCATATCGGGGTCAGTAAGGCCAATATCGGGGGCAGGGGCACAGCGCGGTGCAATAATAATATGTCCTTTTTGCTTTTGGGCAATATTATAAGCATTTGGAAATGATGTTGCGACACTAAAACTATTTCTTTGACCTTGATTAAGGCTTTGGGCGCCAATAAAATAAACGCCACTTGGAATATTTGCGGTATTCGCGCCGCATATTTTATATTGCCGAATATATCTGTATTTGCCACTTTTTGATTGTGCCCATATTTCAAGTATAGATTTATCCTTGAAAATTCGCATAAAAATAGGCGCGCCAAATTTTACGCCATCATCGGCAAATGCAAATTCTAACCGCCCAGTATTGCGCGATACTGCATCACGCCCAATTTTACCAATATCAATATAATTTTGCGCATTTGAAAAATTTGGTATTGCGCTTGCAATTAGAAAAGCAATTGAAAATTTGATCAAATTGTTTTTTGGCCTAAATTTTTTCATTTTATTCGTCAGTCAAAATACGCGGAAGTTTA